>NZ_JBEXRO010000008.1:0-17645 GCF_040613095.1 Streptomyces sp. NPDC006309
CCAGATGCTTGCTGTAATCGATGTGCAGATCACCGACCTGAAGCGTGTACCGCTCCGCACGACCGGGATCCGACGCGAACAACTCGCGCAGACGCAGCCGACTGCGGGCATGGTGATCGGCCAGCGCCGTCCACTCGGGCCGGTGGGTGAGGTTCGGGTATTCGGCCATGTCAGGCGTTCTCCTTGGCGGCCTCGCCCTGGAGGGCGATGGCGTACATCTCGTCGGCGTCGAGGCGGCGGAGCTCCTCGGCGATGAGTTCGGAGGTGGGGCGGACCTTCAGGGCGAGGGTGCGCGGCGGCTGGCCCGGCAGGGTCAGCGTGGCGAGGGGCCCTTCGGGGCGGTCGATGACGATCTCGCCGTTCTGGACGCCGAGCCGTACGGCCGTGACGACCGGGCCCGGGCTGACCACGCGATCCACGGGCACCTTCAGACGGGCCTCCAGCCAGCGCGCCAGCAGCTCGGCGCTGGGGTTGTCCGCCTCGGCCTCGACGGCCGCCGAGGTCACCGTCACCCGGGCCTGGTCCAGGGCCGCGGCCAGCATCGAGCGCCACGGGGTGAGCCGGGTCCAGGCGAGGTCGGTGTCGCCGGGCGAGTAGGCGCGCACGCGGGCCTGAAGGACCTCCAGGGGCCGCTCGACGGCGTACAGGTCGGTGATCCGGCGCTGGGCGAGCGCGCCCAGCGGGTCCTTGGCGGGGGAGTCGGGGGCGTCCACCGGCCACCACACGACCACCGGGGCGTCCGGCAGCAGCAGCGGCAGGACGACGGAGTCGGCGTGGTCGGACACCTCGCCGTAGGTCCGCAGGACGACCGTCTCGCCGGTGCCCGCCTCGGAGCCGACCCGCACCTCGGCGTCCAGCCGGGAGTGGGTGCGGTCGCGCAGCGTGCGGGCGTGCCGCTTGATGACGACCAGGGTGCGCGAGGGGTGCTCGCGCGAGGCCTCCTCGGCGGCCCGGATCGAGTCGTAGGCGTTCTCCTCGTCCGTGACGATGACCATCGTCAGGACCATGCCCACGGCCGGTGTGCCGATGGCGCGGCGGCCTTGCACCAACGCCTTGTTGATCTTACTTGCCGTGGTGTCGGTCAGGTCGATCTTCATGGCCTGCGCCAGCTCCGTCCGTCTCGTGCGAGCATCTCGTCGGCTTCCCTCGGTCCCCAGGTGCCCGAGGAGTACTGCGCCGGCCTGCCGTGCCCCGCCCAGTACTCCTCGATCGGGTCGAGGATCTTCCAGGACTCTTCCACCTCCTGGTGACGGGGGAAGAGGTTGGCGTCACCGAGCAGTACGTCCAGGATGAGCCGCTCGTACGCCTCCGGGCTGGACTCGGTGAACGACTCGCCGTAGGCGAAGTCCATGGACACGTCCCGGATCTCCATCGAGGTGCCCGGCACCTTCGACCCGAAGCGCACGGTCATGCCCTCGTCGGGCTGGACGCGGATGACGATCGCGTTCGAACCCAGTTCCTCGGTGGCGGTGGAGTCGAACGGGGAGTGCGGGGCCCGCTTGAAGACCACCGCGATCTCGGTGACCCGGCGGCCGAGCCGCTTGCCGGTGCGCAGGTAGAAGGGGACGCCCGCCCAGCGGCGGTTGTCGATGCCCAGCTTGACCGCGGCGAAGGTGTCGGTCTTCGACTTGGGGTCGATGCCGTCCTCCTCCAGGTAGCCGACGACCTTCTCGCCGCCCTGCCAGCCGGTCGCGTACTGCCCGCGCACGGTGTGCCGGCCGAGGTCCTCCGGCAGGCGCACCGACTTCAGCACCTTCAGCTTCTCGGTGAGCAGCGCCTCGGCGTCGAACGCGATCGGCTCCTCCATGGCGGTCAGCGCCATCAGCTGGAGGAGGTGGTTCTGGATGACGTCGCGGGCGGCGCCGATGCCGTCGTAGTAGCCGGCCCGGCCGCCGATGCCGATGTCCTCGGCCATGGTGATCTGCACGTGGTCGACGTACGACCGGTTCCAGACCGGCTCGTACATCTGGTTGGCGAAGCGCAGCGCCAGGATGTTCTGGACCGTCTCCTTGCCGAGGTAGTGGTCGATGCGGAACACCTGGTCCGGGTCGAACACGTCGTGCACGAGCGCGTTCAGCTCGCGCGCGCTGGCCAGGTCGTGCCCGAACGGCTTCTCGATGACCGCGCGCCGCCAGGAGCCCTCCGGCGGACTGGCCAGGCCGTGCTTCTTCAGCTGCTGCACGACCTTGGGGAAGAACTTCGGCGGCACCGAGAGGTAGAAGGCGAAGTTGCCGCCGGTGCCGCGGGAGGCGTCCAGCTCCTCGACGGCCTCCTTCAGCTGCTTGAACGCGGTGTCGTCGTCGAAGTCGCCGGGGATGAACCGCATGCCCTCGGCGAGCTGCTGCCACACCTCCTCACGGAACGGGGTGCGGGAGTGCTCGCGTACGGCGTCGTGCACCACCTGCGCGAAGTCCTGGTTCTCCCAGTCCCGGCGGGCGAACCCGACGAGGGAGAAGCCCGGCGGCAGCAGACCGCGGCTGGCCAGGTCGTACACGGCCGGCATGAGCTTCTTGCGGGACAGGTCACCGGTCACCCCGAAGATGACCAGGCCGGACGGCCCGGCGATCCGGGGGAGCCGGCGGTCACCGGCCTCCCGCAGCGGGTTCACCCAGTCGGCGGCCGGGGCGACCGGCACGCGCACCTCCTCGGGTGCCTGGGCGGCGGGTGCGTTCTCGGTCATCAGGCGTCAACTCCCTTGCTCTTCAGGGACGCGGCGACGGCGTCCAGCAGGTCCTGCCAGGCCGCCTCGAACTTGGCGACGCCCTCGTCCTCCAGTTGCTGCACGACCTCGTCGTAGGGGATGCCGAGCCGCTCGAGGGCGGCCAGGTCGGCGCGGGCCCGCGCGTAGCCGCCGGTCACCGTGTCCCCGGTGATCACGCCGTGGTCGGCGACGGCGAGCAGCGTGGCCTCCGGCATGGTGTTGACGGTGCCCGGCGCGACCAGCTCGTCCACGTACAGGGTGTCCTTGTACGCGGGGTCCTTCACCCCGGTGGACGCCCACAGCGGGCGCTGCCGGTTCGCCCCGTCACCGGCGAGCGCGAGCCAGCGTTCGGAGGCGAAGACCTCCTCGTACGCCTCGTAGGCCAGCCGGGCGTTGGCGAGGGCCGCGCGGCCCCTGAGCGCGAGGGCCTCGTCGGTGCCGAGGGCGGTCAGCCGCTTGTCGGTCTCGCTGTCCACGCGGGAGACGAAGAACGACGCCACCGAGTGGACCGTCGACAGGTCGATGCCGCGCTCGCGGGCCTTCTCCAGGCCGGCCAGGTAGGCGTCCATGACCTCGCGGTACCGCTCCAGCGAGAAGATCAGGGTCACGTTGACGCTGATGCCGAGGCCGATCACCTCGGTGATCGCCGGGAGGCCCGCCCGGGTCGCCGGGATCTTGATCAGCACGTTGGGCCGGTCGACCAGCCAGGCCAGCTGCCTGGCCTCGGCGACGGTCGCCGAGGTGCGGTGGGCCAGACGCGGGTCGACCTCGATGGAGACCCGGCCGTCCAGCCCGCCGGAGGCCGAGTACACGGGTTCCAGGATGTCGGCGGCGTCCCGCACGTCGGCGGTCGTCATCATCCGTACCGCCTCCTCCACCGTCACCCCCCGCACGGCGAGGTCGGCGAGCTGCTCCTCGTACCCCTTCCCGGAGCCGATGGCCGCCTGGAATATCGACGGGTTCGTGGTGACACCGACGGCGCTTCCGCTCGCCACCAGCTCGGCGAGGCTGCCCGAGGTGATCCGCTCACGGGACAGGTCGTCCAGCCAGACCGACACCCCCTCGTCGGCAAGGAACTTGAGGGCTCCCGGAGTCGCTATTGCTTCGGTCACAGTGATCATCTTTCTTTCGCGTCGGTATCAGGCGCGCGCGGCGGCGAGCGACTCGCGGGCCGCCGCGGCGACGTTCTCGGGGGTGAAGCCGAACTCGGCGAACAGGGTCTTCGCGTCCGCGGAGGCACCGAAGTGCTCGAGGGAGACGATGCGGCCCGCATCGCCCACGAAGCGGTACCAGGTCAGGCCGATGCCGGCCTCGACGGCGACCCGGGCCCGCACGGCCGGCGGCAGCACCCGCTCGCGGTAGGCGCGCGGCTGCTCCTCGAACCACTCCACGGACGGCATCGACACCACACGGGTGCCGATCCCTTCGGCCTCCAGCCGCTCCCGCGCGGCCACGGCCAGCTGCACCTCGGAACCCGTCGCGATGACGATCACCTCCGGTACCTCGGTCGAGGACTCGCGCAGCACGTAGCCGCCCTTGGCCGCGTCCTCGTTCGGCGCGTACACCGGCACGCCCTGGCGGGTGAGCGCGAGCCCGTGGGGGGCGGGGTTCGTGGCGTGCCTCCTCAGGATCTCGGCCCAGGCGATCGCGGTCTCGTTGGCGTCCGCCGGGCGGACGACGTTCAGGCCCGGGATCGCGCGCAGCGAGGCCAGGTGCTCGACCGGCTGGTGGGTCGGGCCGTCCTCGCCGAGACCGACGGAGTCGTGCGTCCACACGTACGTCACCGGCAGCTGCATGAGCGCCGACATACGGACGGCGTTGCGCATGTAGTCGGAGAACACCAGGAACGTGCCGCCGTAGACGCGCGTGTTGCCGTGCAGGGCGATGCCGTTCATCGCCGCGGCCATGGAGAACTCGCGGATCCCGAAGTGGACGGTACGGCCGTACGGATTGGCCTCGGGCAGCGGGTTGCCCTCGGGCAGGAACGAGCTGTCCTTGTCGATGGTGGTGTTGTTGGAGCCGGCGAGGTCGGCGGAGCCGCCCCACAGCTCGGGGAGGACCGGGCCGAGCGCCTGGAGCACCTTGCCGGAGGCGGCCCGGGTGGCGACCGGCTTGCCCTCCTCGAACACGGGCAGCGCGTCCTCCCAGCCCGCGGGCAGCTCGCCCTTGCCGACCCGGTCGAACAGCTCGGCCCGCTCGGGGGCGGCCGTGCGCCATTCGGCTATCCGCTTGTCCCAGGCCGCGTGTGCCTCGGCGCCCCGGTCGAGTGCCTGACGGGTGTGGGCGAGGACCTCGTCGGCGACCTCGAAGGTCCGCTCCGGGTCGAAGCCGAGGAGGCGCTTGGTGGCGGCCACCTCCTCCTCGCCGAGCGCGGAGCCGTGCGACGCCTCGGTGTTCCGGGCGTTGGGGGCGGGCCAGGCGATGACCGTGCGCATCGCGATGATCGACGGCCGCCCGGTCTCCGCCTGTGCGGTCCTCAGGGCCGCGTACAGGGCGGGTACGTCGATGTCGCCGTCCTCGGCGGGCTCGACGCGCTGGGTGTGCCAGCCGTAGGCCTCGTACCGCTTCAGCACGTCCTCGGAGAACGCGGTCGCGGTGTCGCCCTCGATGGAGATGTGGTTGTCGTCGTAGAGGAAGACCAGGTTGCCGAGGCGCTGGTGGCCGGCCAGGGACGAGGCCTCGCCGGAGACGCCCTCCTCCAGGTCGCCGTCGGAGACGATCGCCCAGACGGTGTGGTCGAAGGGGGAGGTGCCCTCGGGGGCGTCCGGGTCGAACAGGCCGCGCTCGTAGCGGGCGGCCATCGCCATGCCGACGGCGTTCGCGGCGCCCTGGCCGAGCGGTCCGGTGGTGGTCTCCACGCCCGCGGTGTGCCCGTACTCGGGGTGCCCCGGGGTCTTCGAGCCGTGCGTGCGGAACGCCTTCAGGTCGTCCAGCTCCAGCTCGTACCCGGCGAGGAAGAGCTGCGTGTAGAGGGTCAGCGAGGTGTGGCCGGGGGAGAGGACGAACCGGTCACGGCCGCTCCACTCGGGGTCGGCCGGATCGTGACGCATCACCTTCTGAAAGATCGTGTACGCGGCGGGCGCGAGGGCCATCGCCGTGCCCGGGTGCCCGTTGCCGACCTTCTGCACCGCGTCGGCCGCCAGGAGACGGGCGGTGTCCACGGCGCGCCGGTCGAGGTCCGTCCACTCGAAGCCGTCGGAAGTCTGCGTCGTCATCTTCAAGAAGTCCTCGTTCAGTGCGATTGGCTGGCCGGACGCGTTCAAACTTAAAAGTCTGACTTTTTCGAGGGAAGGTCGGGGTGTGTCAGCCTGTGGTGAATCTGGGACAGTGATCGCGACAGGGACGGCACGAAACGGGCATGACCGACAAGACCGACGGGACACACCAAGCCGCCGACGCCGGTACCGGCGACGACGGGGCGACCGAGCACGACGGGGCGACCGACCACGACGGGACGACCGAGCACGACGGGATCAGAACCTTCCCCTTCCCGGCCGACCTGGCCGTCGGCGGCGTCGGCCTCCAGATCGGGCCGATGGGCGCGGACCGCACCTGGCACACCGACGCCCCCCTGTACCGCGTTCACCGCATCGACTTCCACGTGGTCATGCTCTTCGCCGACGGCCCCGTACGACACATGGTCGACTTCGCCGAGTACGAGGCGACGGCCGGCGACCTGCTGTGGATACGGCCCGGACAGGTCCACCGCTTCTCCCGGGAATGCGTGTACCGCGGAACCGTCCTGACCATGCAACCCGGCTTTCTGCCGCCCGCCACGGTCGAGGCCACCGGCCTGTACCGCTACGACCTGCCGCCCCTGCTGCGCCCCGCCCCGGCCCAGCTCGACGCCCTCCAGGCGGCCCTGGACCAGCTGCGCCGCGAGTACGAGGACACCGCGACGCTCCCGCCCGGCCTCCACACGGCCGTCCTGCGGCACACCCTGACCGCGTTCCTGCTGCGCCTGGCCCACCTCGCCGCCAGCTCGGCCCAGGCCGGCCGGCAGCAGCCCGACAGCGCGTTCACCCGCTTCCGGGACGCCGTCGAGGAGAGCTTCGGTGTCCAGCACAGCGTCAGCGCCTACGCCGACGCCCTCGGTTACTCCCGCCGCACCCTGGTCCGCGCCGTCCGCGCGGCCACGGGCGAGACCCCGAAGGGATTCATCGACAAACGGGTCATCCTGGAGGCCCGGCGCCTCCTCGCCCACACCGACCTGCCGATCGGCCGCGTCGGAGCGGCCGTGGGCTTCCCCGACGCGGCGAACTTCTCCAAGTTCTTCCACCTGCACACCGGCCAGACCCCGGTAGCCTTCCGCGCGGAACTGCGCTAGCGGCCCGGGGGACCGTGGCTGTCCCGGACGCCATCAGGTCATCACCGCCCACCCGGGACCGTGAGGGAGACAGCTGTGATCTGGTGTCCGCGATGCGACCAGGGGTGGGTCACTCGTGCCCGGGTCCCGGGAGAGCCCGGGACGTTCCTGCTCTGCTACGAGTGCGACACCGTGTGGGTGGACCGCGAACCGCACGCCGGTCCGCCGTTCCTCACCCTCGAGGAGTACCTGGCCCGCTTCCGGCTCGAAGGCCTCTGGTCGAACATCGAACTCCTCGAGAAGGAGCCGGGCGCGTAGAGCGTGACGGGGCCCGCGGGAGAATCCGCGGGCCCCGTCCGTGCCTGCGTGCACAGGTGGGCCGGTGCCGGTGCCGGCGCCGTTCAGTGGCCGAAGTCGAACCAGTTCAGGTTGACGAAGTCGGCCGGCTGGCCGCTGGTGAAGGTCAGGTAGACGTCGTGCGTGCCCGTCACCGCGCTGATGTTGGCCGGCACCGTCTGCCAGGACTGCCAGCCGCCGGTGCCGCCCACGGCGAAGCTGCCGATGGGCGCGTTGCCGCGGTTGTCCAGCCGTACCTCGACCAGGCCGCTGACCCCGCCCGTCGCGCCGCTCGCGACCCGGGCGGAGAACTGCCTCGCCGGCGTGGAGCCGAAGTCGACGCCCTTGTACAGCGCCCAGTCACCGTTGGCCAGATAGCCGATGTCCTGCCCGCCGCCCGTGTCCGTGGTGGTCTCCGTGACGACCCCGGACTGGCTGTCGTAGGACTCGCCCTGGATGGCGCTGTAGGCGTTCCGGTTGCCGGACGGCGGGGGAGTGGGGCCGCCGCCGCCCGTGGACTGAAGGACCTGCACGTAGTCGACGGCCATCGGGTGGCCCGGCTCGGTCCCGCTGTCCGGGCCGCCGCCGAACGCTCCCGGGAAGCCACCGCCCATCGCCACGTTCAGAATGAGGAAGTAACCGTGGTCGGTCGCGTTCGCCCACGTCGTGGCGTCGACCTGGTTCGCCCTGACGGTGTGGAAGTTGACGCCGTCCAGGTAGAAGCGGATCTCCTCGGGGCTGGTCGAGCGGTCCCACTCCATCGCGTACGTGTGGAAGCCCGCCTGGCAGGTGGTGCCGGTGCAGGGGGTGGAGCCGCCGATGCCGGTGGTCTCGTTGCACGGGCCGCCCGAACCGGTCCCGCAGTGCATCGTGGCCCAGTCGTTGTTCAGGCCCTGGACGTTCTCCATGACGTCCAGCTCGCCGATGCCCGGCCAGTTCCAGTAGTTCCCGCGGAACGGCGCGCCCAGCATCCAGAACGCCGGCCAGTAGCCCTTGGCGGCGGCACCGGTGACGTCGGGCAGCTGGATCCGGGCCTGCACCCGCAGCTTTCCGCCGGCCGGGGGCCGGAAGTCGGTGCGGGTCGTCTCGATCCGGCCGGACGTCCAGTGGCCCGCGGCGTCCCGGCGCGGGGTGATGAGCAGGTTGCCGTTCCCGTCCAGCGCGACGTTGCTCGTGCTCGACGTCATCGTCTCGACCTCGCCGGTGCCCCAGTTCGCGGCGCCGCCGGGGTAGGACGTACCGGTGTCGTACTGCCAGTCGGCGCCGTTGACGCCGGAGCCCGCCGCGCCGTTGAAGTCGTCCATGAAGACCTGGGTCCAGCCCGCCGGGGGTGCGGGCGCGGAGGCGCCGGCGGGCAGGGTGCCCGCGGTCACCGCGGCGAGGGCGAGACCGAGCGTGCCGAGCGCGGCGACGAGCGCCTTGCGGACGGAACGCCGTCGGCCGGCGGGCACCCGGGTGCCGTGCGGTCCTCCGGCGGGCGGGGGTGGTGTTCCGGGGGTTTCACTCATGGGTTGCCTCTCTAAGTACGGCGAGACGTGCGGGTGTCTCTGAGAGCGCTCTCAAGGGTGCGGCCAATGTGCTCCCCGCCCCCGCGACCGTCAAGGGTTGAAACACATAAACGCCCTCTGCTGCCCGGGAGTTCACCGGATGAAGCCGTGCCCGCCGGCCGTGGTGCGCCGCCCGCCACCCGGTCGGCCCGCGCGGGCGGCTCCCGGACTCCCGGCCCGGACACCCCGTGGCACCGCCCGCCCTCGGCCCGTGCCCGGCTTATCGTGGCGGGGTACGGTCACCCTCCCCACCGAGGACAGCGCATGAACGGCTCTCCCGCCGCCGTCGTCGAGGCGGCCTTCCGGGCCTACCGGGCACAGGACCGCGCGGCGGCACTCCCCCTCTACGCCGACGACTTCACCTTCACCAGCCCGCAGGACGACCACATCGACAGGGCGGCGTTCTTCGCGCGCTGCTTCCCGACCGCCGGCCGTTTCACCGACCAGCGCATCCTGCACATCGTCGCCGCGGACGAGGAACTGGTCCTCGTCCACTACGAGTACGAGCTGACCTCCGGCGGCCGGTACCGCAACGTCGAGGCCGTCACCGTGCGCGACGGTCACATCCGGGAGGTGCAGGTCTTCTTCGGCGGCGCGGTGTGAGCGGGTGGCGGACGGCGGGTGCCGGCGAGGCGCGGGGTGACGGCGGACGGCGAGTAGGGTCCCTGGCATACCGGCGGCACGACCGGGACCGCGCGGCGGCGCCGCGCGCGGCCCCCGGGGCGGACGCGGCGGGGGTCCCGGGCAACGGGCGAAGGGGACAGGTGTGAAGCTGACGATTCTGGGCGGCGGCGGGTTCCGGGTGCCGCTCGTGTACGGAGCACTGCTGACCGACCACGCCGAGGGGCGGGTC
The DNA here is from genome assembly GCF_040613095.1 of Streptomyces sp. NPDC006309. Classification (NCBI taxonomy): domain Bacteria; kingdom Bacillati; phylum Actinomycetota; class Actinomycetes; order Kitasatosporales; family Streptomycetaceae; genus Streptomyces; species Streptomyces sp. NPDC006309. The sequence goes on from NZ_JBEXRO010000008.1 coordinate 9,744, forward strand.
ACCGACGTGGTCCTCCACGACCTGGACGAACGCCGGCTGTACGCGGTGACCCGTGTGCTGGCGGAACAGGCCGCCGGCGTCCCCGACGCCCCCCGGGTGACCGCCACCACCGACCTGGACGAGGCCCTGCGCGGCGCCGGCTTCGTCTTCTCCGCGATCCGTGTCGGCGGCCTGGCGGGACGGGCGGACGACGAACGGATCGCGCTCGCGCAGGGGGTGCTCGGACAGGAGACGGTCGGCGCGGGCGGGATCGCCTACGGCCTGCGCACCGTTCCCGTCGCCGTCGACATCGCCCGGCGCGTGGCCCGCCTCGCCCCGGACGCCTGGGTGATCAACTTCACCAACCCGGCCGGACTGGTCACCGAGGCCATGTCCCGCCACCTCGGCGACCGCGTCATCGGCATCTGCGACTCGCCGGTCGGCCTCGGCCGCCGTATCGCCCGTGTCCTCGGTGCCGATCCCGGGGAGGCCTTCATCGACTACGTCGGCCTCAACCACCTCGGCTGGGTGCGCGGGCTGCGCGTCGCCGGACGCGACGAACTCCCGCGGCTGCTCGCCGACCCCGCGCTGCTCGGCTCCTTCGAGGAGGGCCGGCTGTTCGGCGCCGACTGGCTGCGGTCGCTCGGCGCGGTCCCCAACGAGTACCTGCACTACTACTACTTCAACCGGGAGACCGTCCGCGCCTACCAGGAGGCCGAGCGGACCCGCGGTGCCTTCCTGCGCGACCAGCAGGCCCGGTTCTACGCGGAGGCGGGCGATCCCGCAGTCTCCGCCCTGCTCGCCTGGGACCGCACCCGCGCCGAACGCGAGGCCACCTACATGGCCGAGAACCGGGAGAGCGCCGGCGCCGGCGACCGCGAGGCCGACGACCTCTCGGGCGGCTACGAGAAGGTCGCCCTCGCGCTGATGCGGGCCGTCGCCCGCGACGAGCGCACCACGCTGATCCTGAACGTGCGCAACCGCTCCACCCTGTCGGTGCTCGACGCCGACGCCGTCATCGAGGTGCCCTGCCTGGTCGACGCGAACGGTGCCCACCCGCTGTCCGCGGACCCGCTCCCCGGCCATGCCACCGGTCTGGTCTGCTCGGTCAAGGCGGTCGAACGCGAGGTGCTGGCCGCCGCCGAGTCCGGGTCCCGGACGACCGCGGTGAAGGCCTTCGCGCTGCACCCGCTGGTCGACTCGGTCACCGTCGCCCGCCGGCTGGTCGAGGGCTACACCGCGGTCCATCCGGGCCTGGCGTACCTCGCGTGAGCACCCGCGCCTACAGCGGCAGCGCCTGAGCCGCCTTCGCCGCCCGCACGGGCGCCGGCACCGCGGGCAGCACCGTCTCCCCGGCACCCGCGCGCTGCCGCGGCAGCGTCACGGGCGCGAGCGGACGCGGCCCCGCCACCACCGTGTAGTCCTGCCCGAGGAACGGCGGCTCGATCACCCCGGGGTCCTCGCCCAGCGCCAGCCGCACCGCCGCCCAGGGCGCGTTGACGCCGCACAGCGCCAGCTGGTGCACGCCGCCGGCGGGACGGGTGTTGACGTCGAGCAGCACCGGACGGTCACCGAGCATGCGGAACTGGATGTTGGACAGATAGTGCAGCCCGAAGCCCTCGGCGATCAGCCGGGCCGGTTCCAGCCACCGCTCGTCCAGGGTGAAGCCCCGGCGGCGGCCGTTCTTGGTGCGGCCCACCGCGAGCCGCAACCGGTTGTCCGGCCCGGTCAGGCAGTCCACGGACACCTCCGGCTGCTCCAGGCGCGGCATCACCAGCCAGTCCACGGGCTCCTCGGCCCGCCGCAGCGCCTCGACCACCGGACCGAGCTGCACGGACGGGCCGGGGAAACCGGCGAGACCGGCCAGGGAGAGGGGGGCCCGGGTGAGCACCCGGAAGCCGACACCACCCGCACCGGCGGCCGGCTTGAAACACACCTCGTGGCCCGCAGTCTCCAACTCCTCCATCACGGCCAGGAGTTCGTCCGCCGTCCGGACCCGCCGCCACGGCGGCACCGGGACACCCACCGAGCGGACCGCCTCGTACGCGGTCGCTTTGTCCTCGAACACCGCCACCGCCTCGGGCGTCGGCGCCAGCAGCGCCGTACCGGCCGCCGCGAAGTCCGCCCGGTGCGCGACGACCGCCGACTGGTGCAGCCGGGGCACGAACACGTCGATGCCGCGCCGGACGCACTGGTCAAGGGCGTACTCGACGTACGCGGCCGGGGACAGGCCCTCGGGCTCCAGCTCGGCGGTGTCGGCGGCGGCCAGTACGGGGGAGTCCGGATCGCCGTGCGTGGCATGGATCTCGACCGCCCGGTCGCTGGGATTCCTCCGCAGCTGATCCATGAAGAACACGTTCTCCGCGTACGTGCGGTTGAGCCAGACGCGTACGCGTGAGGGCATGCAGGCCGCCTTTCGGGGTGTGCGGGCAGGGCGGAGCGGCCCGTGCCCGGGCAGGAGGGAGGAAGGGTCACCGAACGGCCCCGTGAAGGGGAGAAGAGGCAGGGCGCTGGTGTCGGGGCGATCATACGGCTTTCAAGTGCCCGCGCGTGCAACGCGCGTGTTACGGAACCGGGCCGTCCGCCGGAGCGGTACGACACGCGGCCGGGGAGCCTCTTGTCCGTTGCCCCGCGCATGTGTTGTTGTGGTGCCATCGGATGATCGGAAGGGGCGTGCGGGGTGGAGTCGACGGCCGGGGCCGGACAGCTGCTGGCCATCAGCGACCTGCACATCAGTTACCCGGACAACCGCGCCCTGGTCGACGGCATGCGCCCCCAGGGAGACGACGACTGGCTGATCGTGGCCGGGGACGTCGCGGAGACCGTCGCCGACGTCCGCTGGGCCCTCGGCACCCTCGCGAAGCGCTTCCGCAAAGTGCTGTGGGCGCCCGGCAACCACGAGCTGTGGACCCACCCGAGCGACCCGGTCACCCTGCGCGGCGCCGCCCGCTACGACCACCTCGTCGAGGTGTGCCGGGAGCTGGGCGTGGTGACCCCCGAGGACCCGTACCCGGTGTGGCGGGGCGCCGGCGGCCCCGTCGTCGTCGCCCCGCTGTTCCTGTTGTACGACTATTCGTTCCTGCCGGCCGGCTGCACCACCAAGGCCGAGGGCCTGGCCTACGCGGAGAGCACGGGCATCGTCTGCAACGACGAGTACCTGCTGCACCCCGACCCCTACCCGACCCGTGAGGCCTGGTGCCGGGCGCGGGTCGCCGAGACCGAGCGCCGGCTCGCCGAGCTGCCCGAGGACCTCCCGACCGTGCTGGCCGGCCACTACCCGCTGGACCGGCACCCCACGGAGGTGCTGTGGCACCCCGAGTTCGCCATGTGGTGCGGCACCCGGCTGACCGCGGACTGGCACCGCCGGTTCCGGGTCGCCACGATGGTCTACGGCCATCTGCACATCCCCCGCACCACCTGGCACGACGGAGTCCGCTTCATGGAGGTCTCCGTGGGATACCCCCGCGAATGGCGCAAGCGCCCGGATCCCCCGGGAAGGCTGCGCCGCGTCCTGCCGATGGAGGTCCACGCAGGTGATCGAGGAGCTGCTCCCGGAGTCGGTCGTGGCCGTGGAGGCGCACGCTGACGACCCCCTGTGGGACTCCCCGCTCTACCCGGCCGAGGAAGCGCTCGTCGCCCGCGCGGTGACCAAGCGGCGCCGCGAGTTCGCCGCCGTCCGGGGCTGCGCCCGGCGCGCCATGGAGAAACTCGGTGTGCCGCCGCAGCCCGTCATCAGTGGCGAGCGGGGCGCTCCGCGCTGGCCGGACGGCCTGCTCGGCAGCATGACCCACTGCGACGGCTACTGCGCCGCCGCCCTGGTCCGCGCCACCGACCTCGCCTCCCTCGGCATCGACGCCGAGCCGCACGGCCCGCTCCCGGACGGGGTCGGCCGGACCGTCTTCCTGCCCGCTGAGGCGGCGCGGCTCGACCGGCTCACCGGGCAGCGGCCCGCTGTGCACTGGGACCGGATCCTGTTCAGCGCCAAGGAGTCCGTCTACAAGGCGTGGTTCCCCCTCACCCGCAAGTGGCTGGACTTCTCCGAGGCCGACATCACCCTGCACCCCGCTCCCGGCGGCGAGAGCCACGGCACCCTGAGCGCCACCCTCCTGGTGCCCGGGCCCGTGGTCGGCGGCCGGCGACTGCGGGTCTTCGAAGGCCGGTGGACGGTGCGCGACGGGCTGGTCACCACGTCCGTGGTCATCCCCACACCTGAGCCCACCCACCGTCCCTGACCCCGGTCACGCCCGCCCCCACGGCGGCCCGGACCGGGCCACCGTGGCCACCCTGTGCGCTCGGCCGCCGTGCGGCCGTGCCGGTGCGTTCGGTCGCCGTGGCCGTCCCCGGGTGGCCCTACCGGCAGGGTCGCCCGCCGTGGCCATCCCGGTGCGCCCTGCCGTCGTGCGGCCCTGCCCGCGCGTTCGGCCGTCGTGGACTTCCCCGTGGAGTCCGGCGCACGGGCGGCATCGAGCGGGATCCGCAGCGTGGAGGGCCGGCCCCGGGCGGGACGGCCCGCTGCCGCGCGTCGTGAGGCCCTGTGCGTGAGGTCGCTGACGTGGTCGTCCCTGTGCGCTCAGCCGCCGTGCGGCCCTACCGGTGTGTTCGGCCGTCGTGGCCGTCCCCGGGTGGCCCTATCGGTAGGGCCACCCGCCGTGGCCACCCTGTGCGCTCGGCCGTTGTGAGGTCCTGCCCGCGCGCTCGACGGCCTTGGCCGTCCCTGGTGGGGTCGGGCGCACGGGCGGCACCGGGCGGGACCCGCAGCGTGGAGGGCCGGCCCCGGGCGGGACGGCCCGTTGCTGCTGCGCGTCGTGAGGCTCCGCGCGTGAGGTCGCACGCCGTGGCCACCCTGTGTGCCCGGGGCCGCCGTGAGGCCGTGCCCCTGCGCTCGGCCGTCGTGGCCGTCCTCGGGTGGCCCTACCGGCAGGGTCGCCCGCCGTGGCCATCCCGGTGCGCCCTGCCGCCGTGCGGCCCTGCCCGCGCGCTCGGGTGCCGTGGCCGTCCCCGTGGAGTCGGGCGCCGTGCGGCCGGTCCTTCCCCTACGGTCGCCAGCCGTGTGAGGGCGTGCCCGTGCGCCCTGCCGCCGTCAGGACCTCCCCGTGTGCCCGCCCGCCGCCGGTGTCCCCGGACTGCCCGGGTCACGGCGGCGGGCGGCGCGGGAGTCGCCCGGGCGCTCAGGCGTGCGGGCGCCAGTCGCGCAGCAGCCGGAAGAACTGCTCCTCGTTGCCCGCGAGTCCCGCCCGGGCCAGCGCCCGCTCCGCCTCGGCGAGCACGGTGGGCGGGACGACGGTGGGCCGGCCGTCCTGCGGCGGCCCGTCGAAGGCGGCGCGCACCGTGTGGAGCAGCCGCAGATAGGCCTGCACGGCGGTGCGCTCGCGGTCGGTCAGTACGGCGGTGGGCATCGGTCGGCTCTCCCCGAGTAGGCGTCACGGTCACGCGCCCCGCGGCGCGCACGGACCCAGCTTGCCGCCCACCACTGACAACGCGGTCCGGCTCGGCCCGGGTTCGCCCGCTCAGCGGACGCGGAACCGCACCACAGCGCCGGCGAGGCGCCCGGGCCAACCGGGCGGAGCCGGCTCAGGTCTGCGGGTACGGATATCCCAGGGAGGCTCCGATACGGCCGGCCACACCGTCCCGCCGCGCCGGGCCGCCCGGCGCCGAACCGGCGAGCAGGGTGCGGCACTTGCTGGCCAGCAGCAGGCCGAAGGACTCGGCGTCCCGCTCCTCGGCGAGGTCGAGGCGGTTGCGGGCGGCGGCCCGTCGCGCCGGGGTCCGGCGCGCCGTGCGGCCGGCGTCCTCGCGCAGCGGCCGGATCACGGCGCCGGCGCCGGAGCCGTCCACGCGGTGGCCGCAGTGGCCGGCCTGCACGTGCCACAGCTCGTGACCCAGGATCACCAACTGATGTTCCGGGGCGGTACGTTCCTCCACGACTACGACGTCCCGGTCGGTCAGGTACAGCCACAGTCCGCTGGCCGTGCCGGGCGGGAAGACGGCCGTACGGAACTTCACCGGCCGGCCCCGGCGGCGGCTCATCGCCTCGCACAGCGCCCGGTAGAGCTCGTCCGGCGGCGCGGGCACGGGCAGGGTCAGCCCGCCCACCAGGTCGTCGCACAGCCGGCGCGTGTCCCTGCCGATGCCCACGGTCCTCCCCCGCTCACGACTCGGGCCGTTTGACACTCTCCAGCAGCATGTCGAGCCACTCGGCGACCTTGTCCCGGTGCTGGTCGGTGGGCAACTGCGCGGCCCGCCAGGCGATTCCGCGCACGCCGTGGTCCTGGAGCAGCCGCTCCAGCGGGTCCTCGGGGTCCTGGGTGGCGGCCCGCTCCCGGTCGGCGAGCTTCTGGAGCAGATCCTGCTCGGTGCGCTGCAACGCGCCGGCCAAGGCCTCGGGGTCCTCCGCGGTGAGGAAGCCCGCGTGCACCCGGAAGAAGCGCTGGAGGGCGTCGCAGTGCTCCATGGTGGGCCGCCGGTCGCCGTTGATGAGGGCGCCGGCCTGCTGCCGGGACATCCCCGCGCCGTCGGCTATCTCCTGCTGGGTGTAGCGGCGTCCGCCCGGTTTCAGCCGGGTGCGGCGCAGCAGGTCCAGGCGTTGCAGGAAGCGGGCCTGGACGTCCGGTTCACCCGCGGGCCGGCCGCTGAGCAGGGCCCTGACCACCGCCTCCGGCACACCGCAGGCGACGGAGAGCCGCCCTACGTCGAAGACCTCGGTGTGCGGTACACCGAGCCGGTCGGCGAGCGCGGTGACGCGGGCGACGACGGCCGGCAGCTGGGCGGTCGCCGCGGCGCCCGGATCCTCGTAGCCATCCGTCACCGACAGAACTCCTACGTCTCTCGAGGGCTTCAGATGCGTCCGTGGTTCTCACGAGCGGTCGCCGTGAACTTCCCGGAGAGTAGCGGGTGCCTCGAACTCACATCCAGGTGTCGCCACAACTGTGGCGAATTTCAGCCGTCAACCGGCATGAAATGCCACGATAGTTGACACGACCCTTGCTGGGCAGCAGGATCGCATCGCCGCGTGAAAGGCCGCAGAGGCAAGAGGGGTGACCTCCCGATGGCACATCAGGCAGGAGGGCAGCGGCCGGCACCGCGGCCCGTCCCCGACACCTGCGAGACCCAGGCGTACCTCCAGGACTACGCAGCCCTGCTGGAATTTCTGTCCTGCCCGTCCCTGGTCGTCGACCGCCACTGGAACGTGGTCATGGCCAACAGCGCGTTCGAGACACTTTTCCGCGGCGTGCGCCCCCATCCGACGGCCATGCCCGGCGACAACTTCCTCCGGTTCGTGCTGTTCCACCCGGACGCGGGTGAGGTGCTCGGTGAGCACGAGCCGGGCTGGTGCCTGCCGATGCTGGCCCAGCTGCGCTCCGCCCTGGAGACGTGCGGGCACGACCACGAACTCCAGGCGGTCCGCCGGGACATCGCCCAGGACCCGATCATGGAGGCCGCCTACCGGCAGGGCCTGCCGCACTGGATCCGGGCCGTCGGTGAGGCCGGGACCCGCCTCGACGGCGCCGTACGCCTCCTGCTCCACCCGGACCCGCGCCGCGGGCGCACCGAGTGCCGCATCGTGGAGGAGGCGCCGCAGCCGCTGCGGGAACTGGGCTACCGGCGCCTGTCGATGGTCCTGCGCGACCCCCGCCGGCCCGCCACCCCGGTCCGCCGCCCGCGCCGCTCCCGGGGCACGGCCACGCATCTGACGGTCATCGCGTCCCCCGACAGCTGACCCGGCACCGCCGGCGTTCAGGTCGCCGGCGGCGCCGGGCCGGCACGAGCGGCCCCGCCTCGCCCGCCTGCCGGGCAGGCACCCCCCTCGCCCGTACGGCGGGCAGGCCACCCCCTCCCGTGCCTGCCCCCTCCCGTGCCTGCCCCCTCCCGTGCCTGCCCCCTCCCGTGCCTGCCCCCTCCCGTGCCTGCCCCCTCCCGTGCCTG
>NZ_JBEXRO010000008.1:17744-247753 GCF_040613095.1 Streptomyces sp. NPDC006309
TCCCGTGCCTGCCCCCTCCCGTGCCTGCCCCCTCCCGTGCCTGCCCCCTCCCGTGCCTGCCCCCTCCCGTGCCTGCCCCCTCCCGTGCCTGCCCCTCTCGCCCGGACGGCCGGTCCGCCCCCTCCTTCTCCCGTACGGCGAGCCGCTCCGCCCCCGCAACGCCAACGCAAGCTACTTGCATCGCTTGCGCTAGGCTTGCGTCCATGACGCGACGACTTGCGGAAGTGGCGAAGAAGGTCGGGGTCAGCGAGGCCACGGTCAGCCGGGTGCTCAACGGCAAGCCCGGGGTCTCCGACGCCACGCGGCAGGCGGTGCTGACGGCTCTCGACATCCTCGGCTACGAGCGCCCCACCCAGCTGCGCGGCGAACGCGCCCGGCTCGTCGGCCTGGTCCTGCCCGAGCTGCAGAACCCCATCTTCCCGGCGTTCGCCGAGGTCATCGGGGGTGCGCTGGCCCAGCTCGGGCTCACCCCGGTGCTGTGCACGCAGACCAAGGGCGGCGTCTCGGAGGCGGACTACGTCGAACTGCTGCTCCAGCAGCAGGTCTCCGGCGTCGTCTTCGCCGGCGGTCTGTACGCCCAGGCCGACGCGCCGCACGACCACTACCGGCTGCTCGCGGAGCGCAACATCCCGGTCGTCCTGGTCAACGCGGCCATCGAAGACCTGGGGTTCCCGGCCGTCTCCTGCGACGACACGGTGGCCGTCGAACAGGCCTGGCGTCACCTGGCGTCCCTCGGCCACGAGCGGATCGGGCTGCTGCTCGGCCCCGGCGACCACGTGCCCTCGGCGCGCAAACTGGCCGCCGCCCGGGCGATCGCCGGTGACCTGCCGGAGGAGTTCGTCGCGCGGGCCATCTTCTCCCTGGAGGGCGGGCACGCCGCTGCCTCCAGGCTGATCGACCGCGGTGTCACCGGGATCATCTGCGCCAGCGACCCCCTGGCGCTCGGCGCCGTACGCGCCGCCCGCCGCAAGGGTCTGGACGTCCCCGGCCGCGTCTCCGTCGTGGGTTACGACGACTCGGCGTTCATGAACTGCACCGAGCCCCCGCTCACCACCGTCCGGCAGCCCATCGAGGCCATGGGGCGCGCGGCCGTGGAGCTGCTGAACGCGCGGATCGCCGGCACCGCCGTACCCGCCGAGGAGCTGCTGTTCGAGCCCGAACTGGTGGTCCGCGGCTCCACCGCGCAAGCGCCCCGCGACTGAACCCGCGGTGATCCAGCAGGCTGTCGAATAATTACAGATTACGCGCGACATCTTGCGGAGCGTCGGCGGTGGTGCTTGAGTGTGCGGCGCCCACCGCTCCTGCCACGCGTGCCATGAGGGGTCCACCGATGACAACCACCGGGTTCCGCCGTACCGTCGTCGCGATCGGCGTCTGTTCCTCCCTCGCCCTCGCCGCCACCGCCTGCGGGACGGGCGACGACGGCTCGGCGAGCGGCAAGACCCGTATCACCGTCAACTGCGAGCCGCCGAGGAGCGCCAAGGTCGACCGCGCCTTTTTCGAGGACGACGTCGCCGCCTTCGAGAAGCGGAACCCGGACATCGACGTCGTGGCGCACGACGCCTTCCCCTGCCAGGACCCGAAGACCTTCGACGCCAAGCTCGCCGGGGGCCAGATGGAGGACGTGTTCTACACGTACTTCACCGACGCGCGGCACGTCGTCGACATCCGCCAGGCAGCCGACCTCACGCCGTACCTCAGCGAGCTGAAGAGCTACGGCAGCATCCAGAAGCAACTGCGGGACATCTACACCGTGGACGGCAAGGTCTACGGCGTTCCGCGCACCGGATACTCCATGGGCCTGATCTACAACCGCGCACTGTTCCGCAAGGCCGGCCTCGACCCCGACCGGCCCCCCGCGACCTGGGACGAGGTCCGCGCCGCCGCCAGGAGGATCGCCGCGCTCGGCAGCGGCACGGTCGGATACGCCGACTACAGCGCGCAGAACCAGGGCGGCTGGCACTTCACCGCCGAGCTGTACTCCCGGGGCGGGGACGTCGTCAGCGCGGACGGCAGGAAGGCCACCGTCGACAGCCCCGAGGGCCGGGCCGTCCTGCGCGAACTGCACGACATGCGGTGGACCGACGACTCGATGGGCAGCAGACAGCTCCTCGTCATCAACGACGTGCAGCAGCTGATGGGCGCGGGACGGCTCGGCATGTACCTCGCCGCCCCCGACAACATCCCGATCCTGGTCAAGGAGAAGGGCGGCGACTACAAGGACCTCGCCCTCGCACCCATGCCCGGCGGCAGGGCCACCCTCATCGGCGGTGACGGCTACATGTTCAACAAGCACGACACGCCCGCCCAGATCCGCGCCGGCCTCAAGTGGCTCGACCACATGTTCCTCACCCCGGGCAAGGGATTCCTCGGCGACTACGCCCGCGCCAGGAAGCACGACGCCCCCGTCGGCCTGCCCGAGCCCCGCCTGTTCACCGGCACCGCCGACGCCACCGACCAGCGGGCCAAGAAGGCCGACGCCAACGTGCCGGTGGAGAACTACCGGTCCTTCCTCGAAGGCAACACCCGGCTCCGCATGCGGATCGAGCCCCCGCACGCCCAGCAGATCTACTCCGTCCTCGACGCCGTCGTCTCCGCCGTCCTCACCAAGAAGGACGCCGACATCGACCAGCTCCTCGAAGAGGCCTCCGGCAAGATCGACTCCATCCTGGCCCGGAGCTGACCGCCATGACGAAGACGGCCGAGCGGCGGCCCCCGGCACCGGCCGCCGTCCCCCCGGTCCCGGCACCGCCACCGGCGGGGGACCGCAGGCGGCGCGCCCTCGCCGACCAGGCCCGCGCCTACGGCTTCCTCCTCGGCGGCCTGATCTGCTTCGCCCTGTTCTCCTGGTACCCGGCGATCCGCGCGGTCGTCATCGCCTTCCAGAAGTACACCCCGGGCTCACCGCCCGAGTGGGCCGGCACCGCCAACTTCACCCGGGTCCTGCACGACCCCGAGTTCGCCGCCGCCTGGCGCAACACCCTGACCTTCACCCTGCTCGCCCTGCTCATCGGGTTCGTGGTCCCCTTCGTACTCGCTCTCGTCCTCAACGAGCTGCGGCACGCCAGAGCCTTCTTCCGGGTCGTGGTCTACCTGCCGGTGATGATCCCGCCCGTGGTCAGCGCCCTGCTGTGGAAATGGTTCTACGACCCCGGAACCGGCCTGGCCAACGAGACCCTCCGCTTCCTGCACCTGCCCACCTCGAACTGGTCCAACGGCACCGACACCGCCCTCGTCTCCCTGGTCTTCGTCGCCACCTGGGCCAACATGGGCGGCACCGTCCTCATCTACCTCGCCGCCCTCCAGTCCGTCCCCGGCGAGCTGTACGAGGCCGCCGAACTGGACGGCGCGAACCTCCTCCAGCGCGTCCGGCACGTCACCGTCCCGCAGACCCGGTTCGTCATCCTGATGCTGATGCTCCTCCAGATCATCGCCACCATGCAGGTGTTCACCGAACCGTTCGTCATCACGGGCGGCGGCCCGGAGAACGCGACCGTCACCGTCCTGTACCTGATCTACAAGTACGCCTTCCTCTACAACGACTTCGGTGGCGCCTGCGCCCTCAGCGTCCTGCTGCTGCTCCTGCTCGGCGCCTTCTCCGCGCTCTACCTGAGGCTCACCCGCTCCGAGGGGGACGCATGAGCACCGGCACCCGCACCCTGATCTCCCCGGCCACCCTCGGCCGCCCGCGCGGAAGAGCCTTGTACTGGACGGTGTTCACGGCCGTCGTCGTCCTCTTCGCGCTCGCCTTCCTCTTCCCGGTGTACTGGATGGTGACCGGCGCGATGAAGTCCCCGGACGAGGTGGCGCGCACCCCGCCGGCGCTCCTGCCCGAGCACTGGCGCCTCGGCGGCTACACCGACGCCTGGGACCTGATGCAGCTCCCGCAGCACCTGGGCAACACCGTCGTCCAGGCCGTGGGCGCCTGGGCCTTCCAGCTGGTGTTCTGCACGGCCGCCGCCTACTCCCTGTCCAGGCTGAGACCCACCTTCGGCAAGGTGGTCCTCGGCGGCATCCTCGCCACCCTCATGGTCCCGGCACAGGCGCTGGTCGTCCCCAAGTACCTGACCGTCGCCGACCTGCCGCTGATCCACACCAGCCTGCTCAACGACCCCCTCGCCATCTGGCTGCCGGCCGTCGCCAACGCCTTCAACCTCTACCTGCTCAAACGGTTCTTCGACCAGCTGCCCCGCGACGTGCTGGAGGCCGCCGAGATCGACGGCGCGGGCAGACTGCGGATCCTGTGGTCGGTCGTCCTGCCCATGTCCCGGCCGGTCCTCGGGGTGGTGTCCATCTTCGCGCTGGTCGCCGTCTGGCAGGACTTCCTGTGGCCGCTGATGGTCTTCTCCGACACCGGCAAACAGCCGATCAGCGTGGCCCTCGTCCAGCTGTCGCAGAACATCCAGCTCACCGTGCTCATCGCCGCCATGGTGATCGCCAGCGTCCCGATGGTGGCACTGTTCCTCGTCTTCCAGCGGCACATCATCGCCGGGATCAGCGCGGGCAGCACCAAGGGCTGACACCGGCACCCCCTCCCCGGCCCCGTCTACCGAAAGGCACGCTCCGTGGGACAGCCCCGCCATGCCCCCGAGGACCCCGACTGGTGGCGCACGGCCGTCATCTACCAGGTGTACGTCCGCAGCTTCGCGGACGGCGACGGCGACGGCACCGGCGACCTCGCGGGCGTCCGCTCCCGGCTGCCGTACCTCGCCGGACTCGGCGTGGACGCCCTGTGGTTCAGCCCCTGGTACCCCTCGCCCATGAAGGACGGCGGCTACGACGTCGCCGACTACCGCGCCATCGACCCGGCCTTCGGGACCCTCGCCGAGGCGGAGAAACTCATCGCCGAGGCCCGGGAGCTGGGCATCCGCACGATCGTCGACATCGTGCCCAACCACGTCTCCGACCAGCACCCCTGGTTCCGGGCGGCCCGCGCAGCCGGACCGGGCAGCGCCGAGCGGGAGCTGTTCCACTTCCGGCGGGGACGCGGCGCGGACGGCGAACTCCCGCCGAACGACTGGCCGTCACAGTTCGCCGGCTCCACCGCACCGGTGTGGACGCGGCTGCCCGACGGCGACTGGTACCTGCACCTGTTCACCCCCGAGCAGCCGGACCTCAACTGGGCCCACCCGGCCGTCCGCCAGGAACACGAGGACGTGCTGCGCTTCTGGTTCGAGCGGGGCGTCGCCGGAGTCCGCATCGACTCGGCCGCCCTCCTCGCCAAGGACCCGGACCTGCCCGACCTCGCCACCCGGCCCCGGCCGCACCCCTTCGTCGACCGCGACGAACTCCACGCCGTCTACCGCTCCTGGCGGCGCGTGGCGGACGAGTACGGCGGTGTGTTCGTCGGCGAGGTCTGGCTCCCCGACCCCGAACGCTTCGCCCGCTACCTGCGCCCCGACGAACTCCACACCGCCTTCAACTTCGCCTTTCTGTCCTGCCCCTGGGATGCCGCACGGCTGCGCGCCGCCATCGACACCACCCTCGCCGAGCACGCCCCCGTCGGCGCCCCGGCCACCTGGGTGCTGTGCAACCACGACGTCACCCGCACCGTGACCCGGTACGGCCGTGAGGACACCGCCTTCGACTTCGCCACCAAGGCCTTCGGCACGCCGGCGGACCTGGCGCTCGGCACGCGCAGGGCGCGGGCCGCGGCCCTGCTGTCACTGGCACTGCCCGGTGCGGTGTACCTCTACCAGGGGGAGGAGCTGGGCCTGCCGGAGGCCGACGTCCCGGCCGACCGCGTCCAGGACCCGATGTACTTCCGGTCCGGCGGCGCCGCTCCCGGCCGCGACGGCTGCCGGATCCCGCTGCCGTGGGCCGAGGACATGCCGTACGCGGGCTTCGGTGCCCACGAGGAGCCGTGGCTGCCGCAGCCGGCCGACTGGCCGTCGTACGCGGTCGACCGCCAGGAACGCGACCCGGACTCCATGCTGACCCTCTACCGCCGGGCCATCGCCCTGCGCCCCATGTTCGGCGACGGCCCCCTGACCTGGCTGCCCGCCCCCGACGGCGTCCTCGCCTTCTCCCGTGCCGGGGGAGCCCTGTGCGTGGTGAACCTCGCGCCCACGCCCGCCGTCCTCCCCCCGCACTCCCGGTCCCTGCTGACGAGCGGCCCGCTGGACGAAGCGGGCCGGCTGCCCCCGGACACGGCGGCCTGGCTGCGCGCCTGAGCCGCCCCTCGTGCACACCGCCCGATACGCACCCCGCCATACGCACCCCGCTATCCCCGCACCCCCACGACGAAGGGATCAGCACATGCACACCAGCACCGCCGGACACGTCCGGCGCATGCCGGCCATCGGGGCGGTCGTCGCCCTCGCCGCCGGCATGCTCGTCACCCTCGCCCCGGCCGCCCACGCGGCGGCGGGCGCCACGCTCCCCTTCACCTCCGTGGAGGCCGAGTCGGCGGCCACCACCGGCACGCGGATCGGCCCCGACTACACCCAGGGCACCCTCGCCTCGGAGGCCTCCGGCCGGCAGGCCGTACGGCTGACGGCCGGGCAGCGGGTGGAGTTCACCGTGCCGCGCGCGTCCAACGCGCTGAACATCGCCTACAACGTTCCCGACGGGCAGTCCGGCGCGCTGAACGTCTACGTCAACGGCGTCCGGCTCGCCCGGACGCTGCCGGTCACCTCCAAGTACTCGTACGTCGACACCGGATGGATCACCGGCGCCCGGACGCACCACTTCTTCGACAACGCCCGGCTGCTGCTCGGGCAGAACGTCCAGGCCGGCGACAAGATCGCCGTCGAGCCGACCGGCACCCAGGTGACCGTCGACGTCGCCGACTTCGAGCAGGTCGCCCCGGCCGCCACCCAGCCCGCCGGGTCGGTGTCCGTCGTCTCCAAGGGCGCCGACCCCAGCGGCAACGGCGACTCCACCCAGGCGTTCCGCGACGCCATCGCCGCCGCCCAGGGCGGCACGGTGTGGATCCCGCCGGGCGACTACCGCCTGACGTCCGCCCTGAGCGGCGTGCAGAACGTGACGCTCCAGGGCGCCGGCAGCTGGTACTCCGTCGTGCACACCTCCCGCTTCGTCGACCAGAGCGGCTCCTCCGGGAACGTCCACATCAAGGACTTCGCGGTCATCGGCGAGGTCACCGAACGCGTCGACTCCAGCCCCGACAACTTCGTCAACGGCTCCCTCGGGCCGAACTCCTCCGTGTCCGGCATGTGGATCCAGCACCTGAAGGTCGGCCTGTGGCTGACCGGCAACAACGACAACCTGGTGGTGGAGAACAACCGCATCCTCGACACCACCGCCGACGGCATCAACCTCAACGGCACCGCCAAGGGCGTCCGGGTCCGCAACAACTTCCTGCGCGACCAGGGCGACGACGCCCTCGCCATGTGGTCGCTGTACTCCCCGGACACCGACTCCAGCTTCGAGAACAACACCGTCTCGCAGCCCAACCTCGCCAACGGCATCGCGATCTACGGCGGCACCGACATCGCCGTACGGAACAACCTGGTCTCCGACACCAACGCCCTCGGCAGCGGCATCGCGATCTCCAACCAGAAGTTCCTGGACCCGTTCAGCCCGCTCGCTGGGACGATCACCGTGAGCGGCAACACCCTCGTGCGCACCGGCGCCATGAACCCCAACTGGAACCACCCCATGGGTGCCCTGCGCGTCGACTCCTACGACAGCGCGATCAACGCGACCGTGAACATCACCGACACGACGATCACCGACAGCCCGTACAGCGCCTTCGAGTTCGTCTCCGGCGGCGGCCAGGGCTACCCGGTCCGCAACGTCAACGTGACCGGCGCGACCGTACGGAACACCGGTACGGTCGTGGTCCAGGCCGAGGCGCAGGGCGCGGCCACCTTCAAGAACGTCACCGCCACCCAGGTCGGGGCGGCCGGTGTCTACAACTGCCCCTACCCGGCGAACTCCGGCTCCTTCGCGCTCACCGACGGAGGCGGCAACTCCGGCTGGTCCACCACCTGGTCGGACTGCTCCACCTGGCCCCAGCCCGGCCAGGGCAACCCCGAACCCGACCCGAACCGCAACCTCGCCAAGGGCCGCCCGGCCACCGCGACGGGCTCCCAGGACGTCTACACGCCCGGCAAAGCGGACGACGGCGACGCCAGTACGTACTGGGAGTCCGCCAACAACGCCTTTCCGCAGTCCTGGACGGCCGACCTCGGCTCGGCGTACGCCGTACGCCGCCTGGTGCTGAAACTGCCGCCGTCCCAGGCCTGGGGCGCCCGCGCCCAGACGATCACCGTGCTCGGCAGCACGGACGGCTCCGGCTACACGACCGTGGTCGCCGCCCACGCCTACCGCTTCGACCCGGCCACCGGCAACACCGTGACCGTCCCCCTGCCCAGCGGCACGAACCTGCGTCACCTCCGTCTGACGGTCACCGCCAACACGGCGTGGCCGGCCGGACAGTTCAGCGAGGTGGAGGCGTATCTGACCCCGTGACGCGAGGCACCGGGGCGGACCGTGGCGGCTCCGCCCCGCTGCCGGGGCGCGTGCCGGCCGGCGTCCCCCGGCGCGCGCGTCCCGGCTCCACCCGTACCGCCGACTTTCACGCGGGCGCCACCGGAGACTTCCCTGACGTTTGCTGCTCTTGGAACACTCGCTCCGCGCACATTCCGTCAACTGACCGGTTCGCGGACGTACGTCAGGACGAGAGGACCCTCACTCATGCCCGAAGTCAACCGGCGGCGCTTCCTCCAAGTGGCCGGTGCCGGCACGGCGTTCAGCGCGCTGGCCGGCAGCATCCAGCGGGCGGCCGCCCTGCCCGCCCACTACGGCACCGGATCGCTGGACGACGTGGAGCACATCGTCGTCCTGATGCAGGAGAACCGTTCCTTCGACCACTACTTCGGCTCGCTGCGCGGAGTCCGGGGCTTCGGCGACCCCCGTCCGGTCAGCCAGAACGGCAGGTCCGTCTGGAAGCAGTCCGACGGCACCAAGGACATCCTGCCCTTCCACCCCGACGCCGACGACCTGGGCCTGGCCTTCATCCAGGACCTCCCGCACGGCTGGAACGACGGACACACCGCGTTCAACGGCGGCAAGTACGACAAGTGGGTGCCCGCCAAGTCCGCCACGACGATGGCGTACCTGACCCGCGACGACATCCCCTTCCACTACGCCCTCGCGGACGCCTTCACCGTCTGCGACGCCTACCACTGCTCGCTGATCGGCTCCACCGACCCCAACCGCTACTACCTGTGGTCGGGTTACACCGGCAACGACGGCAAGGGCGGCGGACCGGTCCTCGGCAACGAGGAGGCGGGCTACGGCTGGACGACGTACCCCGAGCGCCTGGAGCAGGCCGGGGTCTCCTGGAAGATCTACCAGGACGTCGGTGACGGTCTGGACGCGGCCGGCTCCTGGGGCTGGATCGACGACGCCTACCGCGGCAACTACGGCGACAACTCGCTCCTCTACTTCAACCAGTACCGCAACGCCCGGCCCGGCGACCCGCTGTACGACAAGGCCCGCACCGGCACCGACGCCCGCAAGGGCGAGGGCTTCTTCGACCGGCTGAAGGCGGACGTCCAGGCGGCCCGGCTGCCCCAGGTCTCCTGGATCGTGGCCCCCGAGGCCTTCACCGAGCACCCCAACTGGCCCGCGAACTACGGCGCCTGGTACGTCTCCCAGGTACTGGACGCGCTCACCTCCGACCCCGAGGTGTGGGGCAGGACCGCGCTCTTCATCACCTACGACGAGAACGACGGCTTCTTCGACCACGTGATCCCGCCCTACCCGCCGGCCTCCGCCGCCCAGGGCCGGTCGACGGTGGACCCGGCGCCCGACCTGTTCAAGGGCGACGGCAGCCACGTCGCGGGACCGTACGGGCTGGGGCAGCGGGTGCCGATGCTCGTCGTCTCTCCCTGGAGCAAGGGCGGTTACGTCTGCTCCGAGACCTTCGACCACACCTCGGTCATCCGGTTCATCGAGCGCCGCTTCGGTGTGCGCGAGCCGAACATCTCACCCTGGCGGCGGGCCGTCTGCGGCGACCTGACCAGCGCCTTCGACTTCTCCCGCAAGGACACGGCGCCGGTCGCACTGCCCTCCACGACCGGTTACCGGCCGCCGGACGGCGCCCGCCACCCGGACTACGTCCCCAAGCCGCCCGCCCACCCCGCCCTGCCCGTGCAGGAGCCCGGCAGCCGGCCCACCCGCCCGCTGAGGTACGCGCCCACGACGGACGGTTCCGCGGACACCGCGGCCGGGAAGTTCACGCTCACCTTCGCCTCGGGGGCGCAGGCGGGCGCCGCCTTCCTCGTCACGTCCGGCAACCGCACCGACGGCCCCTGGACGTACACCACGGAGGCCGGCAAGAGCCTCTCGGACACCTGGAACTCCGTCTACTCCGGCGGCACCTACGACCTCGCCGTGCACGGCCCCAACGGCTTCCTGCGCGTCTTCAAGGGCCGCAACAAGGTCGCCGGCCCCGAGGTCACCGCCCGGCACGCGGGCGACGACATCCAGCTCACCTTCACCAACAAGGGCTCCGGCACCGTCAGGCTGACGCTGGCCGACGGCTACGGCGGCAGCCCCGTCGCGATAAGCGTGCGGCCCGGCGCGACCGTCAGGCAGACCGTCGGACTGGCGGCGAGCAAGCGCTGGTACGACCTGACCGTCACGTCCGAGGCCGACCCGGCCTTCCTGCGGGGCTTCGCCGGCCACGTCGAGAACGGGCTGCCCGGCGTCAGCGACCCGGCCATCGTGACGGGATGAACGCGCGATGAACACCGCTCCGTGCGGACTGGTCAGGTACCGGTCAGAACAAGGTAGTGTGCCCCGGTGACCACGCAATCAAACACCCCGGCAGGCTGGTACCCGGATCCGCACGGGGCGGTCCAGACGCTCCGTTACTGGGACGGCGCGCAGTGGACCGAGCACACCAACCCGGCCCAGCAGCCCGCCGGGCAGGTTCCGCCGCAGCAGGCCCCGGCCCAGCAGGCCGCCTTCCCGCAGCAGCAGACCGCCGACAGCAAGGTGCAGCGGCAGGTGCAGCGGCAGGCCGGCGTCACGGCCGGCGGCCCCGGCGGCGGCACCCTTTTCACCGAGCCCGTCCTGGTCGTGAACCAGAAGGCCAAGCTGATCGAGCTGACCAACGAGTACACGGTCATGGATCAGAACGGCCGGCAGCTCGGATCGGTCACCCAGGTCGGACAGGGCGTACTGAAGAAGATTCTGCGCTTCGTCTCCAGCATCGACCAGTTCATGACCCACAAGCTGGAGATCCGCGACGCCTACGGCCAGCCGCAGCTGCTGCTGACCCGTCCCGCGAAGATCTTCAAGTCCCGGGTGATCGTGACGCGCCCGGACGGTTCGCCGGTCGGCGAGATCGTCCAGAAGAACATGATCGGCAAGATCAATTTCGCGATGACGGCGGACGGCCGGCAGGTCGGCGCGATCAAGGCGGAGAACTGGCGGGCCTGGAACTTCGCGATCGTCGACCACGCGGACAACGAGGTCGCCCGGATCACCAAGACCTGGGAAGGTCTCGCCAAGACGCTGTTCACGACCGCGGACAACTACGTCCTCCAGATCCACTACCAGCTCCCCGAGCCGCTGCTGAGCCTCGTGGTGGCCACGGCGCTGACGGTGGACACCGCGCTGAAGCAGGACTCGCGCGGCTGGGGCTGACCGGCGGGCCGGAACGGGCACGGCGACGGCGGCCGGTGCGGGCGGAGGACTTCCGCGCGCGCCGGCCGCCGTCGCCGTACCCGGTCACAGGGCCGTGAGATGCCCCGGCTGCTCCGTCTGCCGCGGCAGCAGCACCGGTTCGGCCGTCGCCGTCGCGGGCTCCAGGGCCAGCACCGCCGCCACCGGATGCTCGTCGTGGCCCTGGTGTTCTCGGAGTAGTTCTGGTCCGGCGTGCCGTCCGGGCTCCTCCGTGCGGCCGGGCGCGGGGGCCGCCCGCGTCAGCAGCACCACCCCCGACGCGGCCAGCGCCGCACCGGCCAGGGCCAGCAGCACCCCGCCGGCGCCGCCCTTGAGGCCCTGCCCCAGCAGGGCGAGGCCGATCACCGCGGCGGCCACCGGGTTGGCGAGGGTGACGACGGCCAGCGGGGCGCCGAGGCCGCCGCGGTAGGCCGTCTGCGACAACAGCAGCCCGCCCACGGCGAACGCGGCGACCAGCACGGCCACGACGATCACCTCGGTGCCGGGCGCCGGTCCGGACCGGTCCGTGGCCGCGACGGTCACCGTCTGGGTGAGCGCGGAGGCGACACCGGAGGCGAAGCCGGACGCGGTCGCGTGCCGCAGGCCCGGCCGGGCGCCGGGCCGGGACAGCAGTCCGATGGCCGCGGCCGTCGTACCGGCGACCGCCAGGGCCTCGGTCAGCGACAGCACCCGGGCGGGTGCGGGGCCGGAGGCGGCGACGAGCAGGGCGCCGAGACCGAGCAGGGTCAGTGCCGTGCCGCGCCACTCCATCGCGCTGACCCGCCGGCCGGCCGCCCGCGCGCCCAGGGGCACCGCCGCGACCAGGGTGAGGGCGCCCAGCGGCTGGACGACGGTCAGCGGGCCGTACTTCAGGGCGACGACGTGCAGCAGCGCGGCGACGGCGTTCAGGCCGACCGCGGACCACCAGGCGCCGGTGCCCAGCAGCCGCAGCAGACCGGTGCCGGCGCTGCGCGCGGCGAGGCGTTCCTGGGCGACGGCGGCCAGCGCGTAGGCGACGGCCGACACCAGGGACAGGGCCAGGGCGGTCACCGCGGCGGCGCTCATCGGGCCGCTCCCGCCAGGACGGGCTCCGGCGCGGCGAGCCGGCCGGCGCCGCGCCCGGCCGTGGTCGCCGTGTGCCGCGGCGGATGGATGACCGCGAGGGCCAGGCCGAGCATGGCCGTGGCGACGAGGGCGTCGAGCCAGTAGTGGTTCGCGGTGCCGGTGATCACCAGCAGGGTGAGCGCCGGGTGCAGCAGCCACAGGGCGCGCCACCGGGAGCGGGTCGCGGCGATCAGGCCGACCGCCACCATCAGCGCCCAGCCGAAGTGCAGCGAGGGCATGGCCGCGAACTGGTTGGACAGGTGGTCGCTGGACGGCGGGCCGTACACGGACGGTCCGTAGACCCGCGCGGTGTCCACCAGGCCGGTGCCGGTCAGCATCCGGGGCGGGGCCAGCGGGAAGGTGAACGGCAGTACCAGGGCGGCCGTGGTGACGACGGCGAGGACCCGGCGGGCCCAGACGTAGTGCGCGGGCCGCCGCACGTAGAGCCAGACCAGGAAGGCGAGCGTGGCCGGGAAGTGGACGGTCGCGTAGTAGGTGTTCGCCAGGTGGACGAGGGTGTCGCCGTGCAGCAACGCGGACTGCACGGCGTTCTCGTGGGGGAGATGCGCGGCCCGCTCCAGGTGCCACACGCGGCGGGCGTTGTGGACGGCCTCGGCGGTGTGCCCGGTGGCCAGCTGCCGGCCGAGCTTGTAGACCAGGAAGAGCCCGGCGACCAGCAGGAACTCACGTATCAGGGGTGGGCGTGCCGTGGTGTGCGGCTCCGCTTTCGCCCCCGAAGGCTCGGTTCGGGCATTCATCCCCCGGCCCCTTCGCTGACGGTGGTGCGTGTGGTGGTGCGTGCGCGTGGTGCGTGCGTTCCCGGGTGTCAGGTCCTGCCGGACCCGGACCCGGAATCGATCGATACGTTTCCGTACCGATACGCCAGTGTACCGATACGGCTGGGTACCGGTACACTGGCGTATCGATTGAGGTGCGACACACTGGAGACAGGCCCGGACACCCGGCCCGCCGCAGTGGGCCGCGCAGCCGGACGGGCCGTACACGAGTGAGGGGAAGCAGCGCATGACGTCGCAGGCCGCGGACGAACCGGAGACGGTCGTCGCCTCGCGCCGCTCCAAGATCACGCCGGAGCGTGAGCGGGAGTTCTTCGACGCCGTGCTGGAACAGATCCGCGAGTGCGGCTACGACTCCGTCACCATGGAGGGCGTCGCCGCCAGCACCCGGTGCAGCAAGTCCACGCTGTACCGGCAGTGGAAGACCAAACCGCAGTTCGTCGCGGCGGCGCTGCGCGCCAACCGCCGGGTGCGGTTCGCCGGCATCGACACCGGATCGCTCGCCGAGGACCTGCGCCAGGCCGCGCGGGCCGCGGGCGACTGGTCCGGCAAGGACACCCGGCTGCTCCAGGCCCTCGGGCACGCGGTGACGGCGGACCAGGAACTGGCCCAGGCGCTGCGCGAGGCGCTGGTCCTGCCGGAGATCGCCGCGCTGGAGGAGATGCTCGCCCGGGGCGTGGCCCGGGGCGAGGTTCCCGCGGAGAACCCGGCGCTCGCCTACGTGCCCGCCATGATGTTCGGCGTCCTGCGGGTGCGGCCGGTGCTGTGCGGCCAGTACGCCGACTCCGACTACCTCGCCGGTTTCGTGGAGGCGGCCGTGCTGCCCGCGCTGGGACTGGCCTGAAGACCCAGGCCGCCGTTCACGGGATGACTGAACGGTGACCTGACCGCGCCGCACCGTGGGGACGGGGGCGGCGCGCACCCCCGGCCGGGTGGGGTTCCTCTTGAGCGGAGAGGAAGCCCACCCGGCCGATCCGGGTCTCAGACGTCCTGGCCGTTCCCGGTGCCGGACGAGACCTTGATCCCCTTGACGATCTCGTCGATCACGGACACCCGCTGGCCGACGTCTACGCCGAAACGCACCAGGACGAACTGCCCGGGGTCGTGGGGCGAGGGGAAGGCGACCGACTCGACATAGCCGTCGGCGCCCTTGCTGGTGACCGCCTTCCAGCGGACCAGGTAGCCCTTCTGCCCGGCGACCGTCACCGCCTCGGAGGCCAGCACCTTGTGCGAGGTGATGCTGCCGTAGGTGGTACCGCCGTACGAGTCCTTGGCGTTGGCCGCGATGTCCGCCTCGGCGACCTTCTCGGCCGTGTCGGCCCCGCTGCCCAGCCCCGTCGCCGGAGCCGTGGAGACGCCGCCCGCGGTGCACGTCTTGGTGGTGTCGCCCGGGCACTTGTAGGAGTCGTCGGAGTTCACCATCACTCCGGCGCGGGTCGTCTCCCCCGTCCAGCCCTTCGGCACCGGCAGACTGATGCCGCTGATGGGGTCGGACACCGTGCCGCCGCCCCGGACCGTCGGCGGACCGGACCGGTCCGGAGACGGCGAGGCCCCGCCGGGCCCGCCCGGGCCACCGGAGCCGCCCTGACCGCCCGAGCCCTCGGACCCGCCCGAACCACCGGCCCCGCCGAACGGCCCGCCGCCGTCCTGCCCGCCGACCGGGCCCCGCCCCGAGCCCGCGCGGTCGCCGTCCCCGCCGTGCCCGGCGAGGGCGTACACGCCCACCCCGATGCTCGCCAGCACCGCGGCCGTCACCGCGACGGCTGTGCCCGTGCGCAGACCGCGCCGGGAGCCGGCCGGCGGCTGGGCGGGATACACCGGATATCCCGGAGGAGCGCCGTACCCCGCCGGGGCTGTGGGCGCCGGACCGGCCGGCTGTCCGGGGTGGGCCGGCTGTCCGGGGTGGGCCGGCTGCCCGGAAGGGGTCGGCGCCCCGGGAGGGGGCGGCGGCGGGCCGCCGTCCGCCGCCGGCTGCGATGGGGGACCCCACAAGGCGGCCGTGCCGGCGGGGCGGGTCCGGTCCGTCCAGGCCTTGCCGTCCCACCAGCGCTCGGTGGGCGGACCGTCATGCGTCTGCCCGGGGTCGGGATACCACCCGGGAGGAGTCACCTGCGTCATGTCCCCACCGTATGAGGCGACGGTGAAAGTGGGATGAGAGGATCCGCGGCGGATCGTGTCAAGCGGCACATTCCGCCCCGGATTTCCCCGCGTCCCGTCCCGTCCCACCCCTCCCGAACCTCCCCGGTGCCCCAAGAACATCGGAGTTGACGCCCCGTCCGCTGGTCGGGCGGGGTCGGGCGTCGCCGGCCCGCACCCCCGTTCACCCGGCGGGGCAGTACCTGCCGGGACCGGCCACCACACACCCCACCGGACGGCTACGCTCGTGCTCCGTACGTCGTTCGGGCGACCTGGGGAGGTAACGGATGACGGAGGGACGGCCGTCGGCGGCCGGTTCGGCTCCCCTGTGGGAGCGGGACACCGAGATCGCCACCGTCGTACAGGCGCTCGACGTGCTCTGTGCCGACCGGTCCTCCGCGGGCAGCCTGCTGATGTTCCGGGGCGACGCGGGACTCGGCAAGACCGCGCTGCTGGCCGAGACCCGCCGCATCGCCGAACGCCGCGGCTGCACGGTCTGGTCCGCGCGCGGCGCCGAGACCCTGAGGTCCGTGCCGTTCAACGTGGTACGGCAGCTGCTCCAGCCCGCACTGCTGTCCCTGCTGCCCGAGGAGGCCCGCGAGTACCTCGGCGACTGGTACGACATCGCCGGCCCGGCCCTCGGCATAGCCGACCCGCAGGAGGGCAACGCCGACCCGCAGTACGTCTGCGACGGACTCGTCGCGGCGGTACGCCGGCTGGCCCGCCGCGAATGGCCGCTCGTCCTGCTCCTCGACGACGCCCACTGGGCCGACCAGGAGACCCTGCGCTGGCTCGCCGCGTTCGCCGAACGCCTGGACGACCTGTCCGTCCTCGTCGTGGTCGCCCGCCGCCCGGACGGCACCGGCGGGGACGGTGCCCGCCACCTCGACGCGGTGGCCGCGGCGGGCCGCCCCGTCAGCAACCTCAGAAGCCTCACCCCGGACGCCACCGCCGGCCTCACCCGCGCCACCCTCGGCCGGCAGGCCGACGACGCCTTCTGCCGCGAGGTGTGGGCCGTCACCGACGGCAACCCCTACGACACCGTCGAACTCCTCGCCAAGGTGCGCGACAGCGAACTCCCGCCGGTCGAGGCACAGGCCGGGGAACTGCGCGCCCTCAACCGCGGCGCACGAGGCGGCGGACTCGTCGACCGGCTCAAGGCGCTCGGCCTGGAGGCCACCCGGTTCGCCTGGGCCGCCGCCATCCTCGGCACCGGCATCTCCGTCGACATGGTCGCCCGCCTCGCCACCATGACCGACGACGTCGCCCGGCACAGCGCCGAACTCCTCTGCAACGCCCGCATCCTCACCCCGCCCGACCCGGCAGGCGGCACCGAACACGAGGACGGCGAGCTGGAGTTCGTCCACCCGCTCATCGCCTCCGCCGTCTACCGGTCCATCCCGCCCGGCGTGTGCACCGCCATGCACGGGGTCGCCGCCCAGATCATCACCGAGCTGGGCCGCGGCGCCGCCGAGGCCGCCCGGCACCTGCTGAAGGTGCACCCGGACGACGACGAGGAACTCGTGCAGCAGCTGCGAGACGCCGCCCGCGAACACCTCGCCGTCGGCGCACCCGACGCGGCCCGCCGCTGCCTCGAACGCGCCCTGCGGGAACCGCCCCTCCCCGAGGTCCACGCGCACGTCCTGTACGAACTGGGCTGCGCCACCCTCCTGACCAACCCCGCCGTCACCATCGGCCACCTCCAGAGCGCGCTCGGCATGCGCGGCCTCGACGGGACCGAACGTGTCGACGCCGTCGTCCGCCTCTCCCAGGCGCTGCTCCACAACGACCAGCTGGAGGAGGCCGTCCGCACGGTCGAGGCCGAGGCCGCCCGGCACGACGCGGGCCACGTGCGAATGCGGCTCCAGGCCTTCCAGTTCATGTGGGAGGGCATCCACGGCGAGACCGTCTCCCCGGCCCGCTCCCGGCGCCTGGCCGAGCTGGCCGGCACCTGCACCGGCCGCGACAACGCCGAACGCGCCCTGCTCATCCTGCGCGGCTTCGACGCGATGACCCACGGCGAGAGCGCCGACGAGGTCGTCGCCCTGTGCGACCGCGCCCTCGTCAACGGCCGCCTCGCGCCCGGCCTCGGCTGGACGGACCCCGCGTGGGGCATGGAGCTGCTGATGATGCTCGGCAGCGCGTACGCCTACGCCGACCGGCTGGACCGCGCCGAGAGCCTGTTCACCGAGGCCCGGCGCGTCTACACCACGGCCGGCTGGCGCGGCGGCCACCTCTCCCTGGCCAACGCCTTCCTCGGGCTCGCCTACCGCAGACAGGGCAGGCTGCGCGACGCCGAGTCGGCCCTGCGCGAGGCCCTGGCCCTCGCCGAACGCGTCGGCCGGCGCCTGCCGTTGTACTGGTCGGCCGTCTGCGGGCTGGTCGACACCCTGCTGGCCCGGGGCCGCGTCGCGGAGGCCTGGTCGATCGCCGAACAGTACGGCTTCGCGCCGCCGTACCCGTCCACGATCGTGCTGCCCGACATCCGCTCCGTGCGCGGCCGGCTGCTGCTCGCCGTCGGCCGCACCGAGGACGGCGTCAACGAACTGGAGGCCGCCGAGAAGACCGCCGCCTCCCGCGGCGGCCACAACCCCGTCCTCGCGCCCTGGTCCGTCGACCTCGCCAAGGCCCTCGCCGGCCAGGACCCGGTCCGGGCCGCCCAGCTCGCGGCCGACGCCCGCCGGCAGGCCGAGCGGTTCGGCACCGACACCGCGATCGGTGAGGCCCTGCGCTGCGCCGCCGCCCTGGCGACGGGCCGGGAGGCGGTACGGCTCGCCGCCCGGGCCGTCACCTACCTGGAGGCCTCGCCCTGCCAGTACGAGCACGCGGCGGCCCGGATCGAGTACGGCATCGTGGCCCGCTCGGCCGCGGAGCTCGACCGGGGCCTGGACCTCGCCCGAGCCTGTGGCGCGGAAGGCCTGACGGCCCAGGCCCGCGAGGCCCTGGAATCGGGACACGCCCGCCCCTGACCCACCGACCGAGTCACCGACCACGGCGACTACCGGCCGACGGCGGCTTCCGGCCGACCGCGGCCAGTGGCCGACCGCGGCTTCCGGTCGACCGTGGTCCGGCTGACCGGGGCTTCCGGCCGACCGCGGCCAGTGGCCGACCGCGGCTTCCGGCCGACCGCGGCCACCGGCCGACCGCGGCCACCGGCCGACCGCGGCCAGTGGCCGACCACGGCTTCCGGCCGACCGCGGCCAGTGGCCGACCGCGGCTTCCGGTCGACCGTGGTCCGGCTGACCGGGGCTTCCGGCCGACCGCGGCCAGTGGCCGACCACGGCTTCCGGCCGACCGGTGCCACTGGCCGACCACGGCTTCCGGCCGACCGCGGCTTCCGGCCGACCGGTGCCACTGGCCGACCACGGCTTCCGGTCGACCGGTGCCACTGGCCGACCACGGCTCCCGGCTGACCGCGGCCAGTGGCCGACCGCGGTGTTCCGGCTGACCGTGGCCAGTGGCCGACCACGACTTCCGGCCGACCGTGGTCCGGCTGACCGGGGGTTCCGGTCGGTCCCGAGCGCGGCCGTGTGCCCCGCAGCCGCCAAGTGAGCGCGGTCGATGGGCGCGCGCGCCTGCTGTCCAGCCGCTCGCGTGCCCCTCGTCGCAGCCGTGGCCGCTGCGAGGGTCCGGCGCGGACCGGTCCGAAGCGACGTACGTCCGGGACCGGAGTTCGACCTGTCCGCCGGGTCGCGGACGCGGGCAACGCCCTGCGCAACCCGGCCGAGCCGCTCGCCACCCAGGGCTGAGCCCCCTCGCACTGCCGGGCCCTCACGCCGCCGGTACGAACACCACCCACACCTGCCCGGCGGCGAAGTCCAGCGGGCTGCCGTCCGCCGCCGTGAACGCCGTACCGGCCGCCGCCGACGGGCGCGACCAGCGGGCGTCGAAGGACCGCCCGTCGCGCAGCACCTCCGCCCGCCCGGAGCCCACCGTCTCGGTGTACGGCGTGTAATTGCCGAGCGCGTCGTGGTAGCGCGAGGTACGGATACGCACGTGCTGCACGACCACCGTGGCCGGCGCCGGCCCACCGCCGCCGGCCGTCCCGGCCGGGGTGCCGTCCATCGCCACCAGCCAGCCCCCGCGTCCGGCCGACCAGGTGAAGGTGAACCGGGCGGCGGGGTAGCGCACGGTCCTCGGGGGCGCGGAGGTGCCGCCGGACGGGGCCGGGCCGTAGCGGAAGCCCGTGGTCAGGGCCGTACCGCCGGGGGCGGAGGGCAGCAGGGCGGCCGGGCGGAGATAGAGGTTGTGCGGGGCGGCCCTGCCGGTGTCGCGGCGGTAGGCGCCGGGGGCCTCGTCGGGGGGCTCGGCCCGCAGCGGCGCCCGGGCGATCAGCGGCAGCAGTCTGTGCTGGGCGCCCGAGAAGGCGAGGACCGGCATGCGGAACTGGCGCAGCAGCTCGAGATCGGACTCGCGGGCGCTGCGTACGGGACCGACGGTTCGCGGGAGCCGGGTCGCGTAGACCGCCATCAGCCGGCTGAGACCGCCCTCCACCTGCTCCGCGTACACCACGTCCGCCGCCTCCAGCCCGGTCTGCGGGCGCGCCGCGGGCACGTTGTCGATCTTCACGGCGAGGGGGGAACCCGCCACTGCCGGCGCGGTCGGCGAGGCCGGCGCCGGGGTGCGGTGCGGGGCGCGGTGGTCGTCGTCCCGTCCGTGGCCGGTGCAGCCCGCCGCGAGCGAGGCCGACAGTGCGACGGCCAGCAGCGCGGCCGTCGGTGCCGTGCGCCGCCGGCGCGCCCTGTCCCTCGTGTCCACCGTGGGCCACCCCCGTCCGTCTTGTCCGATTGTGCGCTCATCGGTTCGCGGCTGGCCATACCCGGCCGCCCACGGGAACGGACCAAGATTCGCTGTCAGCGGCGTGGGTACCCGGCCGGCACCGCACGGGACGCAGGACGCAGCCACACGCGACCAAGGGAGTGCGACCGCATGAAAGCAGTCACCTGGCAGGGCAAGCGCAAGGTACGGGTCGAGGACGTGCCCGACCCGAGGATCGAGGAACCCACGGACGCCGTCATCCGGATCACGTCGACCGGACTGTGCGGCTCGGACCTGCACCTGTACGAGGTGCTGACCCCGTTCATGACCCCGGGGGACATCCTCGGCCACGAACCCATGGGAATCGTCGAGGAGGTGGGTCCGGAGGTGACCAACCTACGGCCCGGCGACCGTGTCGTGGTGCCCTTCCAGATCGCCTGCGGGCACTGCTTCATGTGCGACACCGGGCTGCCCACCCAGTGCGAGACCACCCAGGTCACCGGCGAGGGCATGGGCGCCCCCCTCTTCGGCTACACCCGCCTGTACGGTGCCGTCCCGGGCGGCCAGGCTGAGTATCTGCGGGTGCCGCAGGCGCAGTTCGGGCCCATCAAGGTGCCCGAGGGCCCGTCGGACGACCGGTTCGTCTACCTCTCCGACGTGCTGCCCACCGCCTGGCAGGCCGTCGAGTACGCCGCCGTCCCGCCCGGCGGCACCCTGGCGGTCCTCGGCCTCGGTCCCATCGGCGACATGGCCTGCCGTATCGCCAAGGCACGCGGCGCCGAGCGGGTGTTCGGTGTCGACCTCGTGCCCGAGCGTCTCGCCCGGGCGAAGCGGCGGGGCGTGGAGACGTACGACATTCGGGCCTTCGACAACGAGAAGGCGCTCGTCCACGCCATCCAGGACGAGACCGGCGGCCGGGGCCCCGACGCCGTGATCGACGCCGTCGGCACCGAGGCCCACGGCAGCGCCGCCGCCAAGCTCGCGCAGCAGGCCACCGCGCTGATGCCGCGCAAGATCAGCGGTCCGCTCGCCGAGCGCTTCAGCATCGACCGGCTCGGTGCCCTGTACATGGCCATCGACCTGGTCCGCCGCGGCGGCACCATCTCCCTCAGCGGTGTCTACGGCGGCATGGCCGACCCGATGCCGATGCTCACCCTCTTCGACAAGCAGATCCAGCTGCGCATGGGACAGGCCAACGTCCGCCGCTGGAGCGACCAGATCATGCCCTACCTGACGGACGAGGACCCGCTCGGCGTGGACGACTTCGCCACGCATCGGGTGCCGCTGTCGGAGGCTCCGCACGCGTACGAGATGTTCCAGCGCAAGCAGGACGGCGCCGTCAAGATTCTCATGCAGCCGTAGCGTGCGGCCGTGGCCCGGCCCAGCCGCATTCCCGTGCGGCCGCGGCCCGGCTCAGCCGCGGTCCTTCTCGCCGAGGATCTCCGCCAGGTCGTAGCGCACCGGCTCCTCCAGCTGGGCGTAGGTGCAGCTCTCCGGCGTACGGTCCGGCCGCCAGCGCCGGAACCGGGCCGTGTGCCGGAACCGCTGCCCGTTCTCCATGTGGTCGTACGCCACCTCGGCCACCCGGTCGGGGCGCAGCGGCACCCACGACAGGTCCTTCTTGCCGGACCAGCGGCTCGGCGCCCCCGGCAGCCGGGCGGTCTCGTGCGCGGCCTCGTCCGCCCACGCGGCCCAGGGGTGCGCGGACACGTCGTCCATGCGCGACGGCTCCAGCTCCTCGACCAGTTCCGCGCGGGTGCGCATCGGGAACGCGGCCGACACGCCCACGTGCTGGAGCCGGCCCTGGTCGTCGTACAGCCCGAGCAGCAGCGAGCCGACCACCGGGCCGCTCTTGTGGAAGCGGTACCCGGCCACCACGACGTCCGCCGTCCGCTCGTGCTTGATCTTGAACATGGCCCGCTCGTCCTGGAGATAGCGCAGGGTGAGCGGCTTGGCGACGACCCCGTCGAGACCGGCGCCCTCGAACTGCTCGAACCACTGCCGGGCCACCTCGATGTCGGTCGTCGCCGGCGCCAGGTGCACCGGCGGGGCCGCCTCGGCCAGCGCCCGGTCCAGCAGGGCGCGGCGGTCGGTCAGCTCCACGTCGAGCAGGGCGTGGTCGTCCAGGGCCAGCAGGTCGAAGGCGACGAAGGACGCCGGCGTCCGCTCCGCGAGCGTCCGCACCCGGGACGCCGCCGGATGGATCCGCTCGGTCAGCGCGTCGAAGTCCAGCCGGCCGTTCCGCGCGATCACGATCTCCCCGTCGACCACGCACCGCTCGGGCAGCCGCTCCCGCAGCGCCGCGACCAGCTCCGGGAAATACCTGGTCAGCGGCTTCCCGGTACGGCTGCCCAGTTCCACCTCGGCGCCGTCCCGGAACACGATCGACCGGAACCCGTCCCACTTCGCCTCGTAGTGCATACCCGGTGGGATCTTCGCCACCGACTTGGCGAGCATGGGTTTCACGGGCGGCATGACGGGCAGATCCATGGATCCGATTCTGCGCGCATACGTACCGGTCCGCCCGGTATGCGCGCCGCGCGGGGTGCGCCTACCGTGGCCGCATGGGCGATGCGGTGGAACTCGAGGTGGGCGGCCGGACGGTACGGCTGTCCAGCCCGGACAAGGTGTTCTTCCCGGAGCGGGGCTTCACGAAGCTGGACCTCGCCCGCTACTACGCCGCCGTCGCCCCCGGCATCCTGCGCGCCCTGCGCAACCGCCCCACCACCCTGGAGCGCTACCCGGACGGCGTCGGCGGCGAGTGGTTCTACCAGAAGCGGGCCCCCAAGGGCATGCCCCGGTGGATCCCGACCGCCCACATCACCTTCCCCAGCGGGCGCAGCGCCGACGAGATGTGCCCCACCGAGGAGGCGGCCGTGGTGTGGGCCGCCCAGTACGGCACCCTCACCTTCCACCCCTGGCCGGTGCGCGCCACCGACGTCGACCATCCCGACGAACTCCGCATCGACCTCGACCCGCAGCCCGGCACCGACTACGACGACGCGGTCCGCGCCGCCCACGAACTGCGCGCCGTCCTGGAGGAGTTCGGCGGGCTGCGCGGCTGGCCGAAGACCTCCGGGGGCCGGGGCCTGCACGTCTTCGTGCCCATCGAGCCCCGCTGGACCTTCACCCAGGTGCGCCGCGCCGCGATCGCGGTCGGCCGGGAGATGGAACGCCGGATGCCCGACCAGGTGACCATCAGATGGTGGAAGGAGGAGCGCGGACGCCGGATCTTCCTCGACTACAACCAGACGGCCCGCGACCGCACCATCGCCTCCGCCTACTCCGTACGCCCCCGCCCGCACGCCCCCGTCTCCGCGCCCCTGCGCTGGGAGGAGGTCGGCGTCGCCCACCCCCGTGACTTCGACCTCGCCACCATGCCGGCCCGGTTCGCCGAGGTCGGCGACGTGCACGCCGGCATGGACGACCACGCCTACTCCCTGGACGCGCTGCTCGACCTCGCCCGCCGGGACGAACACGACCACGGCCTGGGCGATCTGCCGTATCCCCCCGAGTACCCGAAGATGCCCGGCGAACCGAAACGCGTCCAGCCGAGCCGGGCCCGGCCCGAGCCGACGTCCTGACGGGGACAGCGCGCGTATCCGCGCTGTACGCGCGCTCCGACCAGCCCGGCCGAGCCCCTGCCGGCACCGGCCGGGCCGGCGCCCCGCGGCTATCCTGATCGGCAGCCGCCGATGAGGAGTCCCGAAGTGACCGAGGCAGTGTCGCGCCCCACGCTGGAGGCCGTGGCCGCGCGGGCCGGCGTCTCCCGGGCCACCGTGTCCCGGGTGGTCAACGGCGGGGACGGGGTCCGCAAGCCGCTCGCCGAGCGGGTGAGGCGGGCCGTGGAGGAACTGGGTTACGTCCCCAACCAGGCGGCGCGCAGCCTCGTCACCCGGCGGCACGACGCCGTCGCCGTCGTCATCGCCGAACCCGAGGCCCGGGTCTTCGCCGATCCCTTCTTCGCCCTTCAGCTGCGCGGCATCAGCAAGGAACTGACCGCCCACGACAACCAGCTCGTGCTGCTGCTCACCGAGGGCCGCGACGACCACGCCCGGGTGGCCCGGTACCTCGCCGGCGGCCATGTCGACGGCGCGCTCGTCTTCTCCCTCCACCTGGACGACCCGCTGCCGGGCCTCATCCACGACGCCGGCGTGCCCACCGTGTTCGGCGGCCGGCCTCACCGGGGGGAGAACAGCCGGGCGCAGGACCCGGGTGCCGTGTACGTGGACTGCGACAACCGCGGCGGGGCCCGCACGGCCGTACGGCACCTCGCCGGCCTCGGCCGCCGGCGCATCGCGCACATCACCGGCGCGCTGGACCAGACGTCGGCGGTGGACCGCTTCGACGGCTACCGGGACGTCATGGCCGGCGTCCCGGGCGGGAACGATCCCTCGCTGGTCGTGGAGAGCGACTTCACACCGGCCGGCGGGGAACGCGCGATGCGGGAACTGCTCGGCCGCCGCCCGGACGTGGACGCCGTGTTCGCCGCCAACGACCTCTCCGCGCTCGGCGCCCTGCGGGTGCTGCGGGAGAGCGGCCGGCGTGTGCCCGAGGACGTGGCCGTGGTCGGTTTCGACGACGTGATGCCGGTGGCCGAGCAGGCCGACCCACCGCTGACGACCGTCCGCCAGGACATAGAGGAGATGGGCCGTCTGATGGCGCGCCTGCTGCTCCAGGGCCTGACCGGCGACCGCGACGACCCGGCCGCGCAGGACCACCCGCGGCCCCCTGCCGGCGCCCCGGACACGACGCCGGCGGGAGTCATCCTCCCGACGACCCTGGTACGCCGCGCCTCGGCGTGACCCCCGGCCGGGCCCGATACGCCAGGGCCCGGCGTGGCCCGGCGGAGCACGGTCGGGCCCGGCCGCGGCACGGCATCAGGTCTGCGGGGAAGCGCTTCTGATCACGGCGAACCGGGCGCCGTAGGGGTCGGCGAGTTTGGCCATGCGGCCCACGCCGTCCACCGTCGTCGGCGGCATCCGCACCGTCCCGCCGAGCCGCTCCGCCTGGCCGGCCACGGCGTCGGGGTCCTCCACCTCGAAGTACGGCAGCCAGTACGGGCCGTCCTCCGCCTCGGCGGGGGCGTCGGCCAGCGGCACCAGCCCGCCGAACATGGCGTCCTCCCCGGCCCCGGCCGGGTTGACGCAGGTGTACGTCCCGCCCGGGAAGGGCACCGCGTAGGTCTCCAGGCCCAGCACCCGGTGGTAGAAGGCCGCCGCCGCCGCGACGTCCCGGGTGTACAGCTCGACCCAGCACAGCGCGCCCGGCTCGTTCGCCGCGTCCACGCCCTTGGTCCGTCCGGGCTGCCAGATCCCGAACGGCACGCCCGCCTGGTCGGCGAGGACCGCCATGCGGCCCTCGCCCATCACGTCGGTCGGCGGGACCAGCACACCGCCGTGGGCCTGTTCGGCCGCCTCGGCGGTGGCCTGCGCGTCCTCGCTGCGGAAGTACACCGTCCAGGCCGGCGGGCCCTGTTCCGGACCGCTCCGCATGCCGCCCGCGACGGTCTTCCCGTCGCGCTGGAAGAAGCCGTACCCGCCGGCTTCCGGTCCCGCCGACCGGAACCGCCAGCCGAAGAGGGCGCCGTAGAAGGAGGTGGCGCCGTCGATGTTGGGGGTGCCCACGTCGATCCAGTTCGGGGCGCCGGTGACGAAACGGGTGGTGAGCATGCGTGCCCTCCTCGGAAGCGGTCCCGTCCTGTGCACTGCCGAGTCTGGCACCGCCCACTGACAAGCGCCGCCGGAGCACCGCGCCGCGCCGGAGCCCCGTCCGCCCCCACGCCGGTTTTCCCGCCTTGTTCCGCGCGCCGCCGTGCGCGCGCCGGGCCGGAGGGAGCAGCATCGGGGTGACGGGAGCGGGGCGAGGGGGACGGGAGCGGCGTCGGAACGACGGCAGCGGTGGCGGGCGCGCCGGGTGGCCGGGGGGCGCCGTTGAGCCGGCGTTGATCGAACGTTTTTCGGCGTACGGCACGCTCCTGGCCATGCACTCCGAAACCATCACCCCGGCCGACGACACCTGGCAGGCGCAGGCCCTGTGCGCGCAGACCGGGCCCGACTTCTTCTTCCCCGAACCCGGCAGCTCGGTGCGCGACGCGAAGCGCATCTGCGCCATGTGCGAGCTGCGCCCGGCCTGCCTGGACTACGCGCTGGCCAACGACGAGCGGTTCGGCGTCTGGGGCGGCCTGTCGGAGAAGGAACGTCTCGCCCTGCGGCGCACCGCCCGCTGACGCCGCCCCGGGCGCGGGGCGGCCGGCTGACCACCCGCCCCGCACGCGGGCCGTCAGCCTGCGGCGCGCGCCGCCATCCGGGCCTTGCGCGCGGCGAGCTTCTCGTCGAACTTGGAGGCCTCCGTGTCCAGCCCGCCCAGGAACAGACCCAGTTCCTCCTGCGCCTTGAGTCCCTCGGAGCCGAGACCGTCGATCTCCAGGACCTTCAGGAAGCGCAGCACCGGCTGGAGCACGTCGTCGTGGTGGATGCGCAGGTTGTAGACCTCGCCGATCGCCATCTGCGCGGCGGCCCGCTCGAAGCCGGGGATGCCGTGGCCGGGCATGCGGAAGTCGACGACGACGTCCCGGACCGCCTGCATGGTCAGGTCGGGCGCCAGCTCGAACGCCGCCTTCAGCAGGTTGCGGTAGAAGACCATGTGCAGGTTCTCGTCGGTGGCGATCCGGGCCAGCATGCGGTCGCAGACCGGGTCGCCGGACTGGTGGCCGGTGTTGCGGTGCGAGATCCGGGTGGCCAGCTCCTGGAAGGCGACGTAGGCGATCGAGTGCAGCATCGAGTGCCGGTTGTCGGACTCGAAGCCCTCGCTCATGTGGGACATGCGGAACCGCTCCAGCTGGTCCGGGTCGACCGCGCGCGAGGTGAGCAGGTAGTCGCGCATCACGATGCCGTGGCGGCCCTCCTCGGCCGTCCAGCGGTGCACCCAGGTGCCCCAGGCGCCGTCGCGGCCGAAGAGCGAGGCGATCTCGTGGTGGTAGCTGGGCAGGTTGTCCTCGGTCAGCAGATTGACGACGAGGGCGATCCGGCCGATGTCCGTGACCTTGGACTGCTCCTTCTGCCAGGGCTGCCCGTCCTCGAACAGGCCCGGGAAGTTACGTCCGTCGGTCCACGGCACGTACTCGTGCGGCATCCAGTCCTTGGCGACTTTCAGATGCCGGTTCAGTTCGGTCTCGACCACTTCCTCCAGTGCGTGGAGCAGCCGTGCGTCGGTCCAGGCGGACGGGCTGCCGAGTCGGGGGGAGGTGATCGTCACGGGAACTCCAGGGGGACGCCGAACAGGGGGAGCGGAGTCCCGGCGAGCGGTGCCGGGATCCTGCGGAAATCGTAGGCTACGAAACCGTAGGTTACGAAGCCGTAGGTTAAGAGTGCCGTAAAGGAACCGCTGATCAGCCGTACGGCGGCCCGCGGGGGGCCGCGTCGGCAGCCTCGGGACCCGCAGGTCCCGGGGCTCCCGGAGGCAGGGGATCACCCGGTCAGGCGTACAACTCCCGCATGCGCACCGAGAGGCAGGTCACACAGCCCTCCAGCTTCTCGAACTCGCTGATGTCCACCGTGACCACGTCGTGGCCGAGGTCGGTCAGCAGCTCCGCCGTCCTCGGGGCGCTCGCCGCCATGAGCAGTTTCCCGCCACCGAGCAGCACCACGTGCGCCCCGGTCTCCTCGGGCACCGACAGGAAGCCCGGGAACAGTGACGGCCGGTCCACCCTGGGGATGTGCCCGATCACCGTGCCGTCGGGCAGCGCGGTCACGGCCGACTTCAGGTGCAGCACCTTGCTCACGGGTACGGCCACCACCCGGGCGCCCAGCGGTTCGAAGGCCGCCCGCAGCTGCTGCACGCCGGCCGCGTTGGTCCGCCCGCCCCGGCCCACGTACACCGTGTCGCCGACCTTCAGGACGTCGCCGCCGTCCAGCGTGCCCGGGTCCCAGATCCAGTTCACCGAGCAGCCGAGGCGGGCCACCGCCTCCTCGACGCCGGCGGTCTCCGCCAGCCGGGACGCGGCTCCGGGCCGGGTGATCAACGCCACGTTCCGGTACATGACCACGGTGTCCTCGACGAACACCGAGTCGGGGCAGTCGTCGGCCGGTTCGACCTCGATCGTCTCCCAGCCGTTCGCGCGCAGTGCCTCGACGTAGGCCTCCCACTGCTCGGTGGCGAGCCCCACGTCGACCTTCTCCCGCTCGATGTGCGTCACCAGACCGTCGGCGAGGCGGGGGCCGGGGCGGCGGACGAGGGCCTTCTTGCTGGGCACGACGGGCCTTTCGGGTCTATCGGTCGACGGTGCGGTGTTCCGGTGCCGGTGAGAGGGCACCGGTCCGCCATCATGCAGGTCACCGCGGCCGGCACAAAACTCCCGCCGCCCGGCCGCGGCCGTTCCGGGACCGCCGCCGGGGCCGGTCAGGCCGGGTCGCCGAGCGCCCCGGGTGTCGTCTCCTTCAGCTGTCCTCCTTCCATCAGCAGCCACCGTGTGATCCCGATCGACTCCAGGAACGGCAGGTCGTGGCCGGCCACGATCAGGGCGCCCTCGTACGCCTCCAGGGCCGAGGTCAGCTGCCGGACGCTGGCCAGGTCGAGGTTGTTCGTCGGCTCGTCGAGCAGCAGCAGCTGGGGCGCGGGTTCGGCGAGCAGCAGCGCGGCCAGGGTCGCCCGGAACCGCTCACCGCCCGACAGGGTG
Organism: Streptomyces sp. NPDC006309; assembly: GCF_040613095.1. NCBI lineage: Bacteria > Bacillati > Actinomycetota > Actinomycetes > Kitasatosporales > Streptomycetaceae > Streptomyces > Streptomyces sp. NPDC006309. Next base: position 46,857 of record NZ_JBEXRO010000008.1, read on the forward strand.
CCCGCCGTCCGGTCGGCCCGCGCGCCGCGGAACAGGAAGCGCGCGAGGCGCGCCCGGACCCGGTTGCCGGTGGCGTCCGGCGCGAACCGGGCCACGTTCTCGGCCACCGTCAGGGCGTCGTCCAGTACGTCCAGCCGCTGGGGCAGGAACCGCAGCGGCACGTGCGCCGTCGCCGTGCCGGCCACCGGCGCCAGCTCCCCGGCGACGGTCCGCAGCAGCGTCGTCTTGCCGGCGCCGTTGCGGCCGACGAGCGCGATCCGCTCCGGGCCGCGCAGGTCGAACACGCCCTCCACGCGCGCGTGGTGGACCATGCGCAGGTCCTCCAGGGTGAGCACTTGCCGCCCGGGCGGTACGGCCGTGCGGGGCAGGTCGACGCGGATCTCGTCGTCGTCCCGTACGGCCTCCGCCGCCTCGTCCAGGCGTTCCCGGGCCCCGGCGAGCCGGTCCTCGTGCAGCAGGCGGTGCTTGCCCGCGGACTCCTGGGCGGCGCGTTTGCGCGCACCCATGACGATCTTCGGTTCGCGCTTGGAGTCCCACATCTTCTGCCCGTAGCGCTTGCGCCGGGCCAGCTTGACCTGGGCGTCGGACAGTTCGCGCCGCTGCTTGCGCATATCGGCCTCGGCGACGCGCATCATCCGCTCGGCCGCCTCCTGCTCGACGGCCAGCGCTTCCTCGTAGGCCGAGAAGTTGCCGCCGTACCAGGTGACCTCCCCCGAGCGCAGCTCCGCGATCCGGTCGACCAGGTCGAGCAGTTCCCGGTCGTGGCTGACCACGACCAGGACACCCGGCCAGGAGGCGACGGCCTGGTAGAGCCGGCGCCGCGCGTACAGGTCGAGGTTGTTGGTGGGCTCGTCCAGCAGCAGGACGTCCGGGCGGCGCAGCAGCAGCGCGGCGAGCCGCAGCAGCACCGACTCCCCGCCGGACACCTCGCCGACGGTCCGGTCCAGACCGATGTGGCCGAGGCCGAGTTCGCCGAGGGCGGCCAGGGCGCGCTCCTCGACGTCCCAGTCGTCGCCGAGGGCCTCGAAGTGCTCCTCGGCGGTGTCGCCCGCCTCGATGGCGTGCAGCGCGGCGCGCCGGCCGGCGATGCCGAGGGCTTCGTCGACGCGGAGCGCGGTGTCCAGGGTGACGTTCTGGGGCAGGTAGCCGGTCTCGCCGGCCGCCTTGACGGTGCCTCCGGCCGGGGTCAGTTCGCCGGCCAGCAGTTTCAGCAGGGTGGACTTCCCTGAACCGTTGGCGCCGACGAGCCCGGTGCGGCCGGGGCCGAAGGCGAGGTCGAGGCCGTCGAGGACGGTGGTGCCGTCGGGCCAGGCGAAGGACAGGGACGTACAGGTGAGGGATGCGGACATGGGCGCCTCGTTACGGTGCGAACGGTCGGTCGGACACGTGTCGAGACACCGCGAGGCGGAGACCGAAGGGCCTGGGAGCACAGGAGGCCATGAGAGAAGGCCTGTGCCGGGGACGGACGGCTCGGACGCCGAGGTCGTACGCCGCGCACACCTCACCGGTGCGACGCGGTGTCTCGGGACCTCAGACGAGCAACGTCCTTCTCCTATCGGCGGCAACAGAACCGCTGTACACGGTAGGAAAGGGGCCGGAGGGGTGTCAACGGGATTACCGCGCCGCCCCGGCACGCGCGCGTGGCGCGCGGAACGGTGCTAGCAGGCGTCCCGCATCAGCTCGGCCAGGTCGTGGTCGAGGTCGAACTGGAGGTGCTCACGGCCGGTGGGCACCAGGGCGTCGGCCGCCTCCAGGAACCGCCGGATCTCACCGGAGCGCACGTGGACGATCGCGGTGCCCTCGGGGGCGTGGAACTCCAGCACCGTGCGGTCGTACCCGTACGGTCGCACCCGGACGTCGCCATGGCCCTCCGGTCCCGTCAGCCCGGCCGTCAGCAGCTCCCGGGAGAACGTCCAGCACACCTCGACACCCTCCAGGGTCGCCGGGGCGGGGAACGTCATGCGGACGGCGAACGGGTCACGCCGGTCGTAGCGCAGCGTCGCGGGGATGCTCGGCATGCGCGGTGCGGCGGCGACGAGGCGGGCCTCTACGGGCTGCTCGATGACGGTGGACAACGCCTTGCTCCCTCGTGACGGCTGGACTGCCTCCGGACGTGTGACACCCGGCACCGGAAGAGACGAAGGAAACTGCCGTTGCGTGCACACGGGGAACGAGTGACCTCGGTCACCGCCTTTCATGCACGGGGACCGGCCAGGTGTTCGCGATCACTTCCCGTGTCCCCGCCGGGTGCCGGCACGGGAGAGACCAGGTGGTCCTCTGGACGGCGCCGGTGCGGTGGGCTAGCTTCGCCCGCCATGAGGCGCTCAGGGAGCACGCGACGCGGGGGACGGGCGAACGGACTGCTGGCGGTGGGGGTGGCGTGCGGGGTGGCGCTGGCCGCGCTGACGGTCCCGGCGGCCGGGGCCCGGCCGCTCGAACGGGCGGGCCTCACGCCGGCGGGCGCCGGGCGGCCGGCACCCGGTACGGGCAGCGCGGGCCCGGCGGGCGCGCACTGGGCGCTCAAGGACCCCGGCACGCCGCACGTGCGCTTCCGGGGCCTCGCGGCCGTCAGCCGGCGCACCGCCTGGCTGGCCGGCACCGGCGGCACGGTGCTGCGCACCACGGACGGCGGCGCCGGCTGGCGGAACGTCTCTCCGGCGGGCGCGGACGCGCTCCAGTTCCGGGACGTCGAGGCGTTCGACGCGCGGCGGGCGGTGGTGCTGGCCATCGGCGAGGGCGAGGCCTCCCGCGTCTACCGCACCGACGACGGCGGAACCACCTGGACGGAGTCCTTCCGCAACACCGACCCGAAGGCCTTCTACGACTGCCTCGCCTTCTCCGACTCCCGCCACGGCCTCGCCCTGAGCGACCCGGTCGACGGGAGGTTCCGGCTCCTGTCCACCGCCGACGGTGGCCGTTCCTGGCGCGTACTGCCCTCCGACGGCATGCCGGCCGCCCTGGACGGCGAGGCGGGCTTCGCCGCGAGCGGGCAGTGCCTGGTCACCTCCGGCCCGAAGGACGTCTGGCTGGCCACCGGGGGCGGCGCCCACGCGCGCGTGCTGCACTCCACCGACCGCGGACTGACCTGGACGGCCGCCGACACGCCGGTCCCGGCGGGCGATCCGGCCAAGGGCGTCTTCGCGCTCGCCTTCCGCGACCCTGCCCACGGCATCGCGGTCGGCGGCGACTACCGCCCCGACCGGCCCTCACCGCGGGGCGCCGCGGTCACCGCCGACGGCGGCCGGACCTGGCGGCCCGCCGCGGCCCCGCCGCCCGCCTACCGCTCCGGTGCCGCCTGGCTCCCGCACAGCCGCGGCGCCGCGCTGGCCGTCGGCCCGGCTGGCACCGACCTGACCACCGACGGCGGGCGCGGCTGGCGCACGATCGACACCGGGTCGTACGACACCGTGGACTGCGCGCCCGACCTGGGCTGCTGGGCGGCCGGCGAGCAGGGCAGGGTGGCCCGGCTGGAACGCTGACGTAAGTGGGTGCGAGGCGGGTACCCGTTCCCCGCCGCAAAGGAGAGGAGCGATCATGCCAGCCGGTTCCAGCCCCAAGCGTGAGCGTCAGTACGAGCACATCAAGGACAGCGCCCAGGACCGGGGCGAGAGCGAGGGACGCGCCAAGGAGATCGCCGCGCGGACGGTGAACAAGGAACGCGCGCGGTCGGGCGAGTCCAGGACCGCCAGCCGCAGCTCCACGCAGGACAAGTCGTCCGGCGAGCGGGGCGGGCAGCGGTCCGGCAACCGGTCCGGCTCGCACGGACCGACCCGCGACCAGCTCTACAACGAGGCGAAGCAGCGCGGCATCGAAGGCCGCTCGAACATGAACAAGGACGAGCTCCAGCGCGCGCTCGACTCGAAGAAGGGCTGAGCCGCCGGGCTCAGCCGAGCGTCTGCCGGTGGTGCGCCAGCTCCGGAGCCGTCTTCGTGGCGACGAACTCCGTGACGCGGTAGGCGCACACACCCGCGACGGTGAAGGGATCGCCCGCGACGAGTTCCTCGACGCCCGCGCGATCCTCCGCGACGGCCAGGATCACACCTCCGTCGCGGGGGTTCTTGCGTCCGGAGGCCAGGAAGAGGCCCTTCTCGTACTGCTCCTCCAGCCAGGCCACATGGTCCGGCAGGACGGCGTCCACGGCATCGAGCGGCGCGGTGTAGGTCAGCTCCAGTACGAACATGATCGCGAGCCTACCCCCGGCGGACCGGCGCCCCGCGGCGGGTCCGTACAGTCGCCCACCATGACGATCGTCGGCGTACCCGCGGGCTGGCCCGCGACCGAGGAAGAGGCCCGTGCCGTACAGGACTGGCTGCGCGGGCGGGTGGTCCTCGACGAGCCCGGACCGCCGCCGGGAACGGGCCGGGTCACGGGCGTCGACGTCGCCTACGACGACGGCCTGGACCTCGTCGCGGCGGCGGCCGTCGTGCTGGACGCCGCGACCCTGGAGGTCGTCGCCGAGGCGACGGCCGTGGGCCGCGTCTCGTTCCCCTACGTGCCGGGGCTCCTCGCCTTCCGCGAGATCCCGACCGTGCGGGCCGCCCTGGACCGGCTGCCGTGCCCGCCCGGCCTGGTGGTCTGCGACGGCTATGGCGTGGCCCATCCGCGCCGCTTCGGCCTGGCGAGCCATCTCGGCGTGCTCACGGACCTGCCGACCATCGGCGTCGCCAAGAACCCGTTCACCTTCACCTACGACGACCCGGCACCGGCGCGGGGCAGCTCCGCACCCCTGCTCGACGGGGCCGAGGAGGTCGGGCGCGCCCTGCGCACCCGGGACGGCGTCAAGCCGGTGTTCGTCTCGGCCGGCCACCGCGTGAGCCTCGGCACCGCCCTGGCACACACCCTGGCGCTGACCCCGCGCTACCGGCTGCCCGAGACCACGCGCCGGGCGGACGCCCTGTGCCGGCAGGCACTGCGGGCGGCCGGCAGGGCCTTTCCTCCGGATCAGGCCGGTTCCGGCCGACCGCGGCAGGACCAGGGCGACAGGCGCTAGCCCTCCGGGCGAACGGCGGGAGTCCGACGACACGCCCTAGCGTTCCGCCGCCACCCGGAAGGTGATGCCGGCGGCGCGCAGCCGCTCGGTCAGGGCGTCGCCCATCGCCTCGGCCGTGGTGACCTGTCCGGCCGTCGGCGGCAGGTCGTCGAAGGCCAGGCTCAGGGCCGCCTCGGCGAACATCTTCGCCGTCTCGTCGTAGCCGGGGTCACCGCCGGCGACCTCCGTGAACACGCGGCGCCCGCCGCCCTCTCCGACGAACCGCACCCGGAACCAGCTCTTCGCCCGCTTCTGCGCGCTGGGTCCGTCGCCCGGCCGGAGCCGGTCCGACAGCCAGTGCCGGGCGGGCGGCAGCTGGGCCGCCGCGGTCAGCGCGCCGACGGCGGCGACCGAGCCGAGGGCGACCGGCAGGCGCCGGACGGCGGCGTAGTGCCGGTAGCGGAAATCCGGGCCGTACCGCTCCAGCGCCCGCGCCGAACGGCGCACGATCTGCGGGTCGATGGTCGGCAGCGGCAGCGCCCACGCGCCGACCTCGCCGGCGAACCTCGGCGCGCCCGTCGGTGCCGTGACCCGGCGGCCCGGCAGCCGCGGCTCGTACCGGGACCGTTCACGGGCGGCGCCCAGCATCCGCCGTCCCCGGGCCAGCTGGTTCAGCGCCGAGGCGAGGGTGCCTCCGGAGAAGGCCGCGTCGGCCGTCACATAGCCGTCCACGGTCAGCGGGACCCCCTCCGGCAGCTGCCGGACCGTGAAGTACGCGCCGAGATCGTGCGGTACGGAGTCGAACCCGCAGGCGTGCACGAGACGTGCGCCCGTCTCACGCGCGCGTGCGTCGTGCCGGACGTACATCAGGTCGACGAACTCCGGCTCACCGGTGAGGTCCAGATAGTCGGCCCCCGTGTCGGCGCAGGCGGCGACGAGTTCCTCGCCGTGCAGCACGTAGGGCCCCACGGTCGTGGCGACCACGCGCGCGTGCTCGGCGAGGGCGCGCAGGGTGGCCGGTTCGGTCACGTCGGCCCGCAGCACGCCGGGGTCCGCGCCGCCGGGCAGCTGTCCGCGCAGTTCCTCCAGCCTGCGTTCGTAGCGGCCGGCGACGGCCCAGCGCAGGTCCTTCGGCGCGTGGGCGGCGAGATACCGGGCCGTGAGCGTGCCGACGAAGCCCGTGGCTCCGAAGAGCACGAGGTCGTAGGGACGGTCTGTCCTGTTCAGCCTGCTCATGACACCCCTCGCTTCGTGCGGCCTGCCGGGCAGCCCGCGCCGCTGTCGGTGGCTGAGGCTAGCGTGAGGTGTGCGCGGTCCGACACGTCACCCGGAGGAAGCGATGGCGGTGGCCGGGAATGCCCTGTCGCGCCCCCCCGCCGCAGAGGCGTCGGGGGGTGCGTCACTCTCCCGGGTGAGGAGTGACCGGGACGGGCACTCGGCTAAGCGCTTGCTCGTTCAGGTCTTGTGCCCGGTGGAACGCGTTCTTAGCATCATCGGTGTTACATCAGTTGTGTCACACACGCTCCGGGAGCTGGTCGCATGACAACGGCAGGGACGCCGACGCCGGGTGCCGGCCCGCTCCACGGTGTGCGCGTGGTCGAGCTGGCCGGCATCGGACCGGGCCCGTTCGCCGCCATGCTGCTGGCCGACCTGGGCGCCGACGTGGTCCGGGTGGACCGCCCGGGCGGCCCCGGCCTCGCAATCGACCCCGCGTACGACGTCACCAACCGCAACAAGCGCTCGGTCATGGTCGACCTGAAGGCACCGGACGGCCCCGCGCGCGTCCTGGATCTCGCCGAGCGGGCCGACATCCTCGTCGAGGGCTACCGCCCGGGCGTCGCCGAGCGGCTCGGCATCGGCCCCGAGGACTGCCACGCCCGCAACCCCCGGCTGGTCTACGGCCGCATGACCGGCTGGGGCCAGGACGGCCCCCTCGCCCGGCGCGCGGGCCACGACATCGCCTACATCGCGCTCACCGGCACGCTCGGCCTGACCGGCCGCCCCGGTGAGCCCCCCACCGCCCCCGCCAACCTCCTCGGGGACTACGCGGGCGGCTCCCTCTACCTGGTCGTCGGCGTCCTCGCCGCCCTGCACCACGCGCGCGCGACCGGCACCGGCCAGGTGGTCGACGCCGCCATCGTCGACGGCACGGCCCACCTCTCCACGATGATCCACGGCATGCTCGCCGCCGGCGCCTGGCAGGACCGGCGCGCCGCGAACCTGCTGGACGGCGGCTGCCCCTACTACGGCACCTACGAGACCGCCGACGGCGGCCACATGGCGGTCGGCGCCCTGGAGGAGAAGTTCTACGGCGAGTTCCTCCGCCTGCTCGGCCTGGACGGCCTGGCGTCCGCCCGCACGGACCCGGCCCGCTGGAACGAGTTGCGCGAACGGATCGCCGCCCGCTTCGCATCCCGTACCCGGGCCGAGTGGACCGCCGTCTTCGAGGGCTCCGACGCCTGCGTGGCACCCGTACTGTCACTGCGCGAGGCCCCGCACCACCCGCACCTGGCCGCCCGCGGCACCTTCACCGACCACGACGGCATCACCCAGCCCGCCCCCGCGCCCCGGTTCTCCGCGACGCCCACCACCGTCCGCGGCGGCCCCGCCCGGCCCGGCGCGGACACGGAGACGGTCGCCCGGGACTGGGGCATACCCGCGCGCCCGACCGACGACCCGGTCACCGACGGCGGCTGACCCCGACCACCCGCTCGGCCCACCCTCCCGAAAGGCACACCAGTGAGCACCGAAGCGTACGTGTACGACGCGATCCGCACCCCGCGCGGGCGCGGCAAGGCGAACGGCGCCCTGCACGGCACGAAGCCCATCGACCTGGTCGTCGGCCTCATCCACGAGATCCGCGGCCGCTTCCCGGGCCTGGACCCCGCCGCGATCGACGACATCGTGCTCGGCGTCGTCGGACCCGTCGGCGACCAGGGCGCCGACATCGCCCGGATCGCCGCCATCGCCGCCGGACTGCCGGACACGGTCGCGGGCGTGCAGGAGAACCGCTTCTGTGCCTCCGGCCTGGAGTCCGTCAACCTGGCCGCCGCCAAGATCCGCTCGGGCTGGGAGGACCTGGTCCTCGCGGGCGGTGTCGAGTCCATGTCCCGCGTCCCGATGGCCTCCGACGGCGGCGCCTGGTTCAACGACCCGATGACCAACCTCGCCGTCAACTTCGTGCCCCAGGGCATCAGCGCCGACCTGATCGCCACCATCGAGGGCTTCTCCCGCCGGGACGTCGACGAGTACGCGGCCCTGTCCCAGGAGCGCGCCGCCACCGCCTGGAAGGAAGGGCGCTTCGACCGCTCGGTCGTGCCCGTCAGGGACCGCAACGGCCTGATCGTCCTCGACCACGACGAGCACATGCGCCCCGGCACCACCGCCGACTCCCTCGCCAGGCTGAAGCCGTCCTTCGCGGACATCGGCGAGCTCGGCGGCTTCGACGCGGTAGCGCTCCAGAAGTACCACCACGTGGAGAGGATCGACCACGTCCACCACGCGGGCAACTCCTCCGGCATCGTGGACGGCGCCTCGCTCGTCGCGGTCGGCTCCAGGGAGGTCGGCGAGCGCCACGGCCTGACCCCCCGCGCCCGGATCGTCTCCGCGGCCGTCTCCGGCTCCGAGCCCACCATCATGCTCACCGGTCCCGCTCCGGCCACCCGCAAGGCCCTGGCCAAGGCCGGCCTCACCATCGACGACATCGACCTGGTCGAGATCAACGAGGCGTTCGCCGCGGTCGTGCTGCGCTTCGTGCGGGACATGGGCCTGTCCCTGGACAAGGTCAACGTCAACGGCGGCGCCATCGCCCTCGGCCACCCGCTCGGCGCGACCGGCGCGATGATCCTCGGCTCGCTCATCGACGAACTGGAGCGCCAGGACAAGCGCTACGGCCTCGCCACGCTCTGCGTGGGCGGCGGCATGGGCGTCGCCACCATCGTCGAGCGCGTCTGAACTCCCTGCGGAACCAAGCGACTTCAACGGAGACGACTGTCATGACCGAGAGCACCACCATCCGCTGGGAGCAGGACGACACCGGTGTCGTCACCCTCGTCCTGGACGACCCGAACCAGTCCGCGAACACCATGAACCAGGCCTTCCGGGCCTCCGTCACGGCGATCGCCGCGCGCGCGGAGGCCGAGAAGGACTCCATCCGCGGCATCATCTACACCTCCGCCAAGAAGACCTTCTTCGCCGGCGGCGACCTCAAGGACATGATCAAGGCCGGCCCCGAGGACGCCCAGCGGGTCTTCGACACCGCGACCGAGATCAAGAACGCGCTGCGCCGCATCGAGACCCTCGGCAAGCCGGTCGTCGCCGCCATCAATGGCGCGGCCCTCGGCGGCGGCTACGAGATCGCGCTCGCCTCCCACCACCGCATCGCCCTGGACGCCCCCGGCTCCCGGATCGGCCTGCCCGAGGTCACCCTCGGCCTGCTGCCCGCGGGCGGCGGCGTCACCCGTACGGTACGGCTGATGGGCATCACGGACGCACTGCTGAAGGTGCTGCTCCAGGGCACCCAGTACACCCCCCGGCGCGCCCTGGAGAACGGCCTCGTCCACGAGGTGGCCGTGAGCGAGGAGGAGATGCTCGCCAAGGCCCGCGCCTTCATCGACGCCCACCCCGAGTCGCACCAGCCCTGGGACGTCCCCGGTCACAAGATCCCCGGCGGCACCCCGGCCCACCCGAAGTTCGCCGCGAACCTGCCCGCGTTCCCGGCGAGCCTGCGCAAGCAGACGGGGGGCGCGCCCTATCCGGCCCCGCGCAACATCATGGCCGCCGCCGTCGAGGGTTCCCAGGTCGACTTCGAGACCGCGATCACCATCGAGACCCGCTACTTCACCGAGCTGGTCACCGGGCAGACCGCGAAGAACATGATCCAGGCGTTCTTCTTCGACCTCCAGGCGGTCAACTCCGGCGTCAGCCGCCCCCAGGGCATCGAGCCCCGCCCGGTCCGCAAGGTCGCCGTCCTCGGCGCCGGCATGATGGGCGCCGGCATCGCGTACTCGTGCGCCCGCGCGGGCATCGACGTCCTCCTGAAGGACGTCTCCCTGGAAGCGGCCGTCAAGGGCAAGGGCTACTCCGAGAAGCTGTGCGCCAAGGCCGTCGCCAAGGGCCGTACCAGCCAGGAGAAGGCGGACGCGCTGCTCGCCCGGATCACGCCCACCGCCGACGTGGCCGACCTCGCGGGCTGCGACGCGGTCATCGAGGCCGTCTTCGAGGACACCGCCCTCAAGCACAAGGTGTTCCAGGAGACCGAGTCCGTCGTCGCCCCCGACGCGCTGCTGTGCTCCAACACCTCCACGCTGCCCATCACCACCCTCGCCGAGGGCGTGGAGCGCCAGGCCGACTTCATCGGGCTGCACTTCTTCTCGCCGGTCGACAAGATGCCGCTGGTCGAGATCATCAAGGGGGAGCGCACCGGCGAGGAGGCCATCGCGCGCGCCTTCGACCTGGTCCGGCAGATCAACAAGACGCCGATCGTCGTCAACGACTCGCGCGGCTTCTTCACCTCCCGGGTGATCGGCCACTTCATCAACGAGGGCGTCGCCATGGTCGGCGAGGGCATCGAGCCGGCCTCCGTCGAGCAGGCCGCGGCCCAGGCCGGCTACCCGGCCAAGGTGCTGTCCCTCATGGACGAGCTGACCCTCACCCTCCCGCGCAAGATCCGCGAGGAGACCCGGCGGGCCGTGGAGGAGGCGGGCGGCACCTGGACCGCGCACCCGGCGGAGGCGGTCATCGACCGCATGGTCGACGAGTTCGGCCGCCCCGGCCGCAGCGGCGGCGCCGGGTTCTACGACTACACCGAGGACGGCGGGCGGGCCGGACTGTGGCCGGGCCTGCGCGAGCACTTCACCACGGCCGGGTACGAGATCCCGTTCCGGGACATGCAGGAGCGCATGCTCTTCGCCGAGGCCCTCGACACCGTACGCCTCCTGGAGGAGGGCGTCCTGATCTCGGTCGCCGACGCCAACATCGGCTCGATCCTGGGCATCGGCTTCCCCGGCTGGACCGGTGGCGTCCTCCAGTACATCAACGGCTACGAAGGAGGCCTGCCCGGATTCGTCGCCCGCGCGCGCGAGCTGGCCGAGCGCTACGGCGAGCGGTTCACCCCGCCCGCGCTGCTCCTGACGAAGGCCGAGCAGGGGGAGATCTTCACCGACGCCCGCTGACCCACTGGCCTGCGGGCCTGCCGACCGGCAGGCCCGCGGGGGCGGCGTGCCCCGGCTGCTCAGCCCCGTCCGCTCCCGCCGTCCTGTTCGTCCTGCCCGTCCTGTCCGTTCTCGCCGTTCTCGCGGGGATCGCTCAGCCAGCCGCGCAGTTCCTGCCGCAGGGAGCGCTGGAACGTGGTGAGCAGCGCCTGCACCACCAGCGGGTGCATGTGGGCCGTCAGCGACTTCACGTCCTTCGGGGCCAGCTCGGACACCGCCTCGCGCAGCAGCCGGGACAGCTCCTGCGCCGCCGCGCGCGAGTGCTCCAGCAGCACCTCCCGGGCCGCGAGGACCACGTCCTGGGACAGCGGTACGTCGAGCAGCTCGACGCCCAGCCGCAGGAGCCCCGCGTCGACCCCGTAGCCACCGTCGTCCGGCGTGACCACGTCCAGGGCCGCCAGACGGGCCACGTCCGCGTCGCTCAGCTCCCGTCCCGCGAGCCGGCTCAGCTCCTCCCGCGTCACCGTCTCCACCGTGTCCGGTGCCCAGGAGGCCACCACCGCACGGTGGATGGCGAGGTCCTGCGCGCTCAGGTCCGGCGGCAGCCGGCGCAGATGCCGTTCGATCGCGGACAGCGTCATGCCCTGCCGTTGCAGCTCGTCGATCAGGGCGAGACGCGCCAGGTGCTCCGGTCCGTAGTGCCCGACCCGGCGCGGACCGAGCGCCGGAGGAGGCAGCAGCCCTCTGGTGCCGTAGAAGCGGACGGTACGGACGGTGACGCCCGCCCGGGCGGCCAGCTCGTCGATCGTCAGCGTGGGCCCGCCCGGATCCGTCTGCTCCGTGGTCTCGGTCGTCATGTGCAGCAGTATCGCTGTCCCACCAACGCTGTAACACCTCACGTGCCGCAGTGAAACGCCCCGTGACGTCTGCTTTCCCGCCCTTCGGGCCTGTGAGAAAGGACGCTGTGTGACGTGGGCCACCGCGTGCCGGCGGAACTCTCTGGGAAGCTGCTGTCTTGGTCTGTGCCGCGACATACCAGGGTGGTGCGGGCCAGGACCTGCACGAACCCCGGCCCACGAGGTCCGGGCGCACCAGGAAGTGAAAAACCACCCGTGAGCAGCAAGGACGCCGTGGACATAGCACAGGCCGCCGACCGTCCCGAGGTGGCCCGGACGCCCGCGGACGCGGGCGACGCCGGTTACAGCAAGGGACTCAAGGCCCGCCACGTCAACATGATCGCCATCGGTGGCGCCATCGGCACCGGTCTGTTCCTGGGCGCCGGCGGACGCCTGCACAACGCGGGCCCGGCGCTCGCCCTGGCCTATCTGGTCTGCGGCATCTTCGCCTTCTTCGTCGTCCGGGCCCTCGGCGAGCTGGTCCTGTACCGCCCGTCGTCCGGTTCTTTCGTGTCGTACGCGCGCGAGTTCCTCGGCGAGAAGGGCGCCTACGTCGCCGGCTGGATGTACTTCCTGAACTGGTCGACCACCGGTATCGCCGACATCACCGCGATCGCGCTCTACGCGCACTACTGGAGCATGTTCACCTCCGTCCCCCAGTGGGTGCTGGCGCTGATCGCCCTCGCGGTGGTCCTCGCCGTGAACCTGATCTCGGTGAAGATCTTCGGTGAGATGGAGTTCTGGTTCGCGATCATCAAGGTCGCCACCCTCGTGGGCTTCATGCTCATCGGCGTCTTCCTGCTGGCCACCCAGCACGACGTGGACGGCACCAAGCCCGGCCTCAGCGTGATCGCCGACCACGGCGGCGTCTTCCCGCACGGTGTGATGCCGGTCGTCCTCGTCATGCAGGGCGTGATCTTCGCCTACGCCGCCCTGGAACTGGTCGGCGTCGCCGCCGGTGAGACCGCCGAGCCGGAGAAGATCGTCCCGCGCGCGGTGAACTCGATCATGTGGCGCGTGGGCCTGTTCTACGTCGGCTCGGTCGTCCTGCTCGCGCTGCTGCTGCCCGGCTCGGTGTACTCCGCCGACCAGAGCCCGTTCGTGACCGTGCTGTCCAAGATCGGCATCCCGGCGGCCGGTGACGTGATGAACCTGGTGGTGCTGACCGCCGCCATGTCCTCGCTCAACTCCGGGCTGTACTCCACCGGCCGCATCCTGCGCTCCATGGCCACGGCCGGTTCCGCCCCGAAGTTCACCGCCCGTATGAACCGCAGCCAGGTCCCCTACGGCGGCATCCTGCTGACCTGCGCGGTCTGCGTCCTCGGCGTCGTCCTGAACTACCGTCTGCCCGACCAGGCCTTCGAGATCGTGCTGAACGTCGCCTCCCTCGGCATCATCAGCACCTGGGTGATCATCATGATCTGTCACGTGGTCTTCGTCCGCCGCGCCCGCGACGGACAGGTGACGCGGCCGCACTTCCAGCTGAAGTTCACCCCGGTCACCGAGATCGCCACGATCGTCTTCCTCATGGTCTGCCTCGGCCTGATGTGGAACGACCCCGAGGTCGGCCGCAAGACCCTGCTCCTCATTCCGGTGATCGCCGTCATGCTGGTCGCCGGCTGGTTCGGCGTCCGCCGCCGGGTGGCCCGCAACACCGGCGGGGACACGACGGACGCCCCGGCCGTGAAGTAGCCGTCCGGCGGCCACCGGCCGGACAGCGGCGGCGGCCCCGCCCGCGCCGGTGGGTCGACACCCACCGGCGCGGGCGACGTCTTCGCCGCCGCGTTCCTCCGGGCCGCGCGGGTCAGTGCCCGTGCACGCCGTTCGTCGCCTCGATCTTCTTCCACGACTTCGGCTGCGCCACCGCCGTACCCGTGCCCGTCCCCGCCAGCGCGCGGGCCGCGGGCCCGGCCGGCTTCGACGGCTGGAACAGCCAGGTGTCGAACAGCGCGGACAGGGGCTTGCCGGACACCTGCTCGGCGTACTTCTGGAAGTCGGCCACCGAGGCGTTGCCGTACGCGTGCGTCTTCGGCCAGCCCTTGAGGACCGCGAAGAACGCGTCGTCACCGATGGCTTTGCGCAGCTCCTGGATGGCCAGGGCGCCCCGGTCGTAGACGGCGGCGGAGAACTGCTCGTCCGGGCCCGGGTCGCCGGGCCGCACCGTCCAGAACGGGTCGTCGGCCGGGTGGGAGGCGTACACGTAGTCGGCGAGTTCCTGCGTGGTGCCCTCGCCCTGCGCGTCGGACCACAGCCACTGCGCGTACCGGGCGAAGCCCTCGTTGATCCAGATGTCCTTCCAGCCCTTCAGCGACACGTCGTCGCCGTACCACTGGTGGGCCAGCTCGTGCACGACCACCGAGGTGTTAGAGCCGTTCGCGAACTGCTTCGGGCTGTAGTAGATCCGGCTCTGCGTCTCCAGCGCGTACCCGGTGGTGGTGTTGGGCACGTAGCCGCCCGCCGAGCTGAAGGGATACGGCCCGAAGTAGCCGCTCAGCCAGTCGACGATCTCCCCGGTGCGCTCCACACTGGCCCGCGCGGCCCCGTCGTTGTCGCCGAGGTCCTTGCTGTAGGCGTTGACTACGGGCACCCCGCCGTCGGAGGTGCCGGTGGTGATGTCGAACCTGCCGAGCGCCAGGGTGGCCAGATAGGTCGCCTGCGGCTTGTCCTGCCGCCAGTTGTAGCGGGTCCAGCCCAGCTTGGAACCGGTCGACTGGAGCGTGCCGTTGGAGATGGCCTGGGTGCCGTCCGGCACGGCCACCGACACGTCGTAGGTGGCCTTGTCGCTCGGGTGGTCGTTGCTCGGGAACCACCACCAGGCGGCCTCGGGTTCGTCGGCGGCCACCGCGCCGTCCGGGGTGCGGTGCCAGGTGGTGAACCCGTAGGCGCTCTTCGTCGACGGCACCCCGCTGTAGCGGACGACGACCGTGACCGGTGTGCCCTTCGCCAGCGGGGTCCTCGGAGTGACGACCAGTTCGTGCTGGCCGGAGGCCGTGAAGGCCGCCCTGGTGCCGTTGACCCGCACCTCGCTGACGTCCAGCAGGAAGTCCAGGTCGAAGCTGGACAGGTCCTGGGTGGTCCTCGCCAGGATCGTCGCGGTGCCCTCCAGCTCGTCCGTCGCCGGCTGGTACCGGAGCCTCAGGTCGTAGTGGGAGACGTCGTAGCCGCCGTTGCCGTAGTCCGGGTAGTAGGGGTCGCCGATGCCCGGTGCGCCGGGGGAGTAGCTCGCGGCCGATGCCGGGATCGCCAGCAGGAGGGAGGCCGCCGCCAGGGCGCCCGGCGCGATGATTCTGCGGTGCACGTCAGCTCCAAGTCGTCGGGAATGCCAGTCGGTTCACAGAAGTCTGTCCGGAGCCTATTCAGTCCCTGTGGCCACTGACCTGTCCATGACCCCTGCTGTCACACGATCGCCATTCAGCCGTCACGGGCCCCGGAGAGCCCTCTTCTGTACGGCAGTTGGCGGCGGTACCGTCCGCGCATGCCGAAACGCACGCGCTCCACACTCCGGAGAACGCTCGTCATCGCCGCCGTCGCCGCCCTGACGGCCGTCTTCCTCACCCCGGCCGGTGCACAGGCCACGCCCCGGGAGAGCAGACCCGTCTACTCCTACGCCGACGCCATCCGCGAATCCGTCTGGGTGGACACCGGCCTCGACGAGGACCGCGACGGACGGACCGACCGCGTCGCCGCCGACATCGTCCGCCCCGCCGAACCCGCCAGGCAGGGCCGCAAGGTGCCGGTCATCATGGACGCGAGCCCGTACTACTCCTGCTGCGGACGCGGCAACGAGAGCCAGCGCAAGACGTACGACGCCCGGGGCCGCGTGGTACAGATGCCGCTGTTCTACGACAACTACTTCGTGCCCCGCGGCTACGCCTTCGTCGGCGTCGACCTCGCCGGCACCAACCGCTCCGACGGCTGCGTCGACGTCGGCGGGCGCTCCGACATCCGGTCCGCGAAGGCCGTCGTCGACTGGCTGAACGGGCGCGCCCGGGCATACACCAGCCGCACCGGCGGCACCCCGGTGCGGGCCGGCTGGACCAACGGCAGAACCGGCATGATCGGCAAGAGCTGGGACGGCACCATCGCCAACGGCGTCGCCGCCACGGGCGTCAAGGGCCTGAGGACCATCGTCCCGATCAGCGCCATCTCCTCCTGGTACGACTACTACTTCGCGCAGGGCGCCCCCCTCTACGACGGCGGCCCCGCCGAACTGGCCGGCTACGTCGAGAGCGACGGCGCGCGGGCCCACTGCGCCGCCGTCCAGCGAAGGCTCGCCGACGGCAGCCCGCGCAGCGGCGACCGGACCCCGCTGTGGAACGAACGCGACTACGTCAAGGACGCGGGCAAGGTGCGCGCCAGCGTGTTCCTCGTGCACGGCATGCAGGACCTCAACGTCCGCACCAAGCACCTCGGCCAGTGGTGGGACGCCCTCGCGAAGCACGGGGTCGAGCGGAAGATCTGGCTGTCGCAGACCGGTCACGTCGACCCGTTCGACTACCGGCGCGGCGCCTGGGTCGACACCCTGCACCGCTGGTTCGACCACGAACTCCTCGGCTACGACAACGGCATCGACCGAGAGCCCACGGCCGACATCGAACGCCACCCCGACCAGTGGGTCACCTCCGCGGCCTGGCCCCCGCGCACCACCCGCACCACCGTCCTGCACCCGGCCTCCGGCGCCCGGGCCGGCGTCGGCACGCTCGGGCTGCGCCCGGCCGCCGGCACCGAGACCTTCACCGACGACCCGCGGCTGAGCGAGACCGACTGGGCCGCGCACCTCACCACGCCCACCCCCGAGAAGGCCGGGTTCCTCACGGCACCGCTCACCCGCGGCCTGCGCCTGTCCGGCTCCTCCCGCGTGACGGTCACCGCCACCCCGACCACCACCTCCGCCCACCTGTCCGCCGTCCTGGTCGACCTCGGCCCGGACACCATCCGCGACTACGCCGACAGCGCCGAAGGCATCACCACCCTCACCGACCGCACCTGCTGGGGCGCGAGCACGGCCGGGGACAGCGCCTGCTTCAAGGAGACCGGCGCCAGGACGGCCGCCGTCGACTACACCGTGTTCAGCCGCGGCTGGGCCGACCTCGGCCATCACGCCTCCCTGGACAAGGGCGTGCCGCTCACCCCCGGCAAGCCGTACACGATGACCCTCGACCTCGCCGCCACCGACCACGTCGTCCCCGCCGGGCACCGGCTGGCGCTGATCGTCGCCGGCACGGACCGCGACCTCATCGACCCGCCCCCGGCGGCGGGGCCGACGCTCACGCTGGACCTGTCCGGTACGAGCGCGCGGCTCCCGCTGGCCGGCGGTGCGGCGGCGTTCGCCCGCGCCATGTCCGGCAGCGCCCCGGCTCTCGCGCCGGCGCCCCTGTCCGGCGTCCGCGCACCCCACGCCGTCCGGCACCTCCCGGCGGCCTGACACCGGCCCACCGACCACAGCCCCGGCCGCCTGCCGACACCGCGGGCGGCCGGAGCGCCCACCCGATACGGCCGGGACAGCCGCCCAGGTGGCCGGGTCCCGTGCACATGGCGGGGGTACGACCGACTCGCGCGGCCGGGTCCCGTTCACATGGCGGGGTACGACCGCACTCGCGCGGCCGCGAACGCCGGCCGCCGGGGTCGGGCCCGTTGACGCGGCCGGGAGCAGCCGCCGACGGGGCGGGGTCCCGTTCATGCGTGCTGGGACAGCCGCCCACGGGGCCGGGTCCCGTCCACATGGCCGGGTACGACCGACTCACGCGGCCGCGAATGCCGGCCGACGGGGTCGGGCCCGTTGACGCGGCCGGGAGCAGCCGCCGACGGGGCCGGGTCCCGTTCATGCGTGCGGGGACAGCCGCCCACGCGGCCGGGTCCCGTTCACAGGGCCGGGTACGACCGACTCGCGCGGCCGGGTACGACCGCACTCGCACGGACGGGAACAGCCGTCCACACGACCGGAGCCCGTTCACGCGGCCGGGACAGCCGCCCACGCGGCCGGTACTCCCGCGCTCGCACGGCCGTACCCGCTCGCCCACGCGGTCCGGGGCCCGCTCGGTCGGCCGGGAACATCCGCTCACCGCCGCCGGCCCCCCTAACACCGCTGTGACGCCCGCTCACGCCCCCGGGAACGCCAGTTCGGCCGCTTCCCGGGCGCAGCCCCAGGCCACGGTGATGCCGGCGCCGCCGTGGCCGTAGTTGTGCACCAGGGCGCGGCCGTCCGGCAGGGGCCGGCGTTCCAGCCGTACCGCGTCGCGGGCCGGGCGCAGTCCCACCCGGTGGGCGAGCACCCGGGCCCCGGCGATCTCCGGCCGTACCGCCGCGCAGCGGGCGACGATCGCCGCAGCGGTGTCCGGGTCCGGCTCCAGGGACCAGTCGTCCTCCTCCGCCGTACCGCCGAGGAGCAGCCCGCCCGGCTGCGGGATGAAGTAGGCGGAGGCGGCCGAGGAGTGGTCGACGGAGGTGAACCAGGTCGTGACGCCCGGGTTCTCCACCACCACCAGCTGCCCGCGCACAGGACGCACCGCGGGGTCCGGCACCAGCGAACGGGCGCCCAGACCGGCGCAGTTGACGACCACGGCGGCCGGCACCGCGGCCAGGTCGGTCACCGTCCGCTCCTCCACCGTCCCTCCCGCCTTCACCAGCCGCTCCCGCAGCCACGCCAGATGCACCGGCATGTCGATGACCGGCAGCCGCGCCGCCAGCCCGCCGGCCACCGCCCGCAGCCCCGGCACCCGGCCCGCCCACGCGCCCAGCTCGTCGAGCCGCGCTCCGTGGTGCACGCCCTCCACCAGGCGTACGCCCGTCTCCCCGGGCCGCGCGGCCAACTCCTCGTACACCGTCAGGGAGTGCAGCGCCCAGGCGCCGACCAGCGGCTCCGGTTCGATGCGGTACGGCCACCACAGGCCGCCCGCGACCGCGGAGGTCGTCCGCTCGGCCGGCTCCCGCGCCCACACCCGCACCGGCCGCCCCGACTCGGCCAGCAGCACGGCCGTCGTCAGCCCGGCGATCCCGCCTCCGACCACGATCACTTCGTCACTCGGCTCGCTGTCCACGGCAGGACGATAGGCCCCGCGCGTGTCCGGCGGCACCCCGCGGCCGAAGGCGGCCGAAGGGCCGGGCAGGCGTGCCCCGCGCGCCGGTGAGCGGCGGAAACGGGGCCGGGCCGGTCACGTACGGCCATTAGGATCGACGTCTGATGACTGCCACCCTCGTTGCCAAGAACCTCGCCGCCGGCCATGGCGACCGCTCCCTGTTCTCCGGGCTCGACCTGGTCGTCGCGCCCGGCGACGTCATCGGGCTGGTCGGAGCCAACGGCGCGGGCAAGTCGACCCTGCTGCGGATGCTCGCCGGCCTCGTCCCACCCGAGCAGGGCGAACTGCGGTTGTCCCCGCCGGCCGCGACCGTCGGCCACCTGCCGCAGGAGCCGGAGCGCAGGCCGGGAGAGAGTGTCCGGGACCTCCTGGCCCGCCGCACCGGCGTGGCCGAGGCCCAGCGGGTCATGGACGAGGCCACCCAGGCGCTGGTCGACGGTGCGCCCGGCGCCGACGACGCCTACGCGAACGCCCTCGAACGGTGGCTCGGTCTCGGCGGTGCCGACCTCGACGAACGCGCCGAGGAGGTCGCCGGCTCCCTCGGGCTGGCCGTGGACCTGGAGCAGCCGATGACCTCGCTCTCCGGTGGCCAGGCGGCCCGCGCCGGCCTTGCCTCCCTCCTGCTGTCGCGGTACGACGTCTTCCTCCTGGACGAGCCCACCAACGACCTCGACCTGGACGGCCTGGAGCGTCTGGAGCGGTTCGTCACCGGCCTGCGCGCGGGCACGGTCGTCGTCAGCCACGACCGCGAGTTCCTCACCCGCACGGTGACCAAGGTCCTCGAACTGGACCTGGCCCAGCAACAGATCAACCTCTACGGCGGCGGCTACGAGGCCTACCTGGAGGAGCGGGACGTGGCCCGCCGGCACGCCCGCGACGAGTACGACGAGTTCGCCGACAAGAAGGCCGGCCTCCAGGACCGCGCCCAGACGCAGCGGTCCTGGATGGACAAGGGCGTCAAGAACGCCCGGCGGAAGGCCGGCAACGACAACGACAAGATCGGCCGCAAGTTCCGCAGCGAGGCCAGCGAGAAGCAGGCCGCCAAGGCCCGCCAGACCCAGCGCATGATCGAGCGCCTGGAGGTGGTCGAGGAGCCGCGCAAGGAGTGGGACCTGCGCATGGAGATCGCGTCCGCGCCGCGTTCCGGCGCGGTCGTGGCGACGCTGCGGGACGCCGAGGTGCGCCGCGGCGGCTTCTCCTTCGGCCCGGTGTCCTTGCAGATCGACTGGGCCGACCGGGTCGCGGTGACGGGGGCCAACGGCGCGGGCAAGTCCACCCTGCTCGGTGCCCTGCTGGGCCGGGTCCCGCTCGACGCGGGGCACGCGGCCATGGGCTCCGGTGTCCTGGTCGGCGAGGTCGACCAGGCACGCAAGCTGTTCCACGGGCCCGAGTCCCTGCTCGACGCCTTCTGCGCGGCCGTGCCCGACACGGAACCGGCGGAGGTCCGCACGCTGCTCGCCAAGTTCGGCCTGAAGTCCGGCCACGTCCTGCGCCCGGCGGCGACCCTCTCCCCGGGCGAACGCACCCGCTCCGCCCTCGCCCTGCTCCAGGGCCGGGGCGTCAACCTCCTGGTCCTGGACGAGCCGACGAACCATCTGGACCTGCCGGCCATTGAGCAGCTGGAGTCGGCCCTCGACGCCTACGAGGGCACCTTGCTGCTGGTCACCCACGACCGGCGCATGCTGGACGCGGTCCGGGTGACCCGACGCCTCGAGGTGACGGCCGGCAAGGTGACCGAGCGCTGAACCACCCCTCCGGGGCGGCCGTCACTTCCAGCGGCCGGTGATCCACAGCGGGGTGTTGCCGCAGGGCGCGTCCGCAGGGCGCGTCCGCGGGGCCGGCTGCTCCGCGGGGCCGGAGCCGGGTGGCTCCGGCCCCGGCCGGTCAGCGCTTCTTCGGGTTCAGCAGGCCCGCGCGGCGCAGGGCGTCGGCCATGGCGCTGTTGGCCGGTGCGGGCGCCGGCGCCTGCCGGCCGCCCCGGTCACCGCTCCCGCGGTCCTGCCGCCGGCCCTGGTCGCCGCTCTGGCGCCGGCCCTGGCCGCCACCGCCCTGCCGCTGTCCCTGGCCGCCGCCGCTCTGCCGCTGCTGGGGCGGCCGGGTGCCGCCCCGCTGCGGCCTGCCGCCGTCCTCGCCCTGGGGTGCCGCCTCGTCGTCCAGGCGCAGGGTCAGCGCGATCCGCTTGCGCGGAATGTCGACGTCCAGGACCTTCACCCGGACGATGTCACCCGGCTTCGCGACATCGCGCGGATCCTTGACGAACGTCTTCGACATCGCCGACACGTGCACCAGACCGTCCTGGTGGACACCGACGTCCACGAACGCGCCGAACGCGGCCACGTTCGTCACCACGCCCTCCAGGATCATCCCGGCGGACAGGTCGGAGATCTTCTCCACGCCCTCCTTGAAGGTGGCCGTACGGAAGGCGGGACGCGGGTCGCGCCCGGGCTTCTCCAGCTCCTTGAGGATGTCGGTGACGGTCGGCAGACCGAACGTGTCGTCCACGAAGTCGGCGGGCCGCAGCGAGCGCAGGGCGCCCGTGTTGCCGACGAGGGAGGCCACCTCCTGACCCGTGGTCTTCACCATGCGGCGCACCACCGGGTACGCCTCCGGGTGCACGCTGGAGGCGTCCAGCGGGTCGGCGCCGCCCCGGATGCGCAGGAAGCCCGCGCACTGCTCGTACGCCTTCGGGCCGAGCCGGGGCACCTTCCGCAGCTCCGAGCGGGAGACGAAGGGACCGTTCTGGTCCCGGTGCGCGACGATGTTCTCGGCGAGCCCGGCGGAGATGCCCGAGACGCGTGACAGCAGCGGCACCGACGCGGTGTTGACGTCCACGCCGACGCCGTTCACACAGTCCTCGACGACCGCGTCCAGGGAGCGGGACAGCTTCACCTCGGACAGGTCGTGCTGGTACTGGCCGACACCGATCGACCTGGGGTCGATCTTCACCAGTTCGGCCAGCGGGTCCTGGAGGCGCCGGGCGATGGAGACCGCGCCGCGCAGCGACACGTCCATGCCGGGCAGCTCCTGGGAGGCGTACTGCGAGGCGGAGTACACGGACGCGCCCGCCTCGGACACCACCACCTTGGTGAGCTTCAGCTCGGGGTGCCGGGCGATGAGTTCGCCGGCGAGCCGGTCGGTCTCGCGGGAGGCCGTGCCGTTGCCGATCGCGATCAGCTCGACCGCGTGCTCCCGGGCCAGTTCCGCCAGCCGGGCGATGGCCTCGTCCCACTTGTTGGCCGGCACGTGCGGGTGGATCACGTCCGTGGCGACGGCCTTGCCGGTGGCGTCGACGACGGCGACCTTCACACCGGTGCGGAAACCGGGGTCCAGGCCGAGCGTCGCGCGGGTGCCGGCCGGCGCGGCCAGCAGCAGGTCGCGGAGGTTCGCGGCGAACACGTTCACCGCCTCGTCCTCGGCCGCCGTACGCAGCCGCAGGCGCAGGTCGATGCCGAGGTGGACCAGCAGGCGGGTGCGCCAGGCCCAGCGGACCGTGTCGTTGAGCCACTTGTCACCCGGGCGGCCGCGGTTCACGATGCCGAACCTCGCGGCCACGACGCCCTCGTACGAGGACGGGCCCTCCGTGGGCTCCTCCGGCTCCAGGACGAGGTCCAGGACCTCCTCCTTCTCGCCGCGCAGCATCGCCAGGACGCGGTGCGAGGGCAGCGCGGTGAACGGCTCGGCGAAGTCGAAGTAGTCGGCGAACTTGGCGCCCGCCTCCTCCTTGCCCTCCCGCACCTTCGCGACCAGCCGCCCGCGCACCCACATGCGTTCGCGCAGCTCACCGATCAGATCGGCGTCCTCGGAGAACCGCTCGGTGAGGATCGCCCGCGCGCCCTCCAGCGCGGCCTGCGCGTCGGCGACGCCCTTGTCCGCGTCGACGAACGCCGCCGCGGCGGCCGCCGGATCGACGGTGGGATCGCCCAGCAGCCCGTCCGCCAGCGGCTCCAGGCCCGCCTCCCGCGCGATCTGCGCCTTGGTGCGCCGCTTGGGCTTGTAGGGCAGGTAGACGTCCTCCAGGCGCGCCTTGGTCTCGGCGCCGCGGATACGGGCCTCCAGCTCCTCGGTCAGCTTGCCCTGCTCCCGCACCGACTCCAGGATCGCGGTCCGCCGCTCCTCCAGGTCCCGCAGATACCGCAGCCGCTCCTCGAGCGTGCGCAGCTGCGCGTCGTCGAGCATCTCGGTCGCTTCCTTGCGGTAGCGGGCGATGAAGGGCACCGTGGATCCGCCGTCGAGCAGTTCCACCGCGGCCTTCACCTGCCGCTCCCGTACGCCGAGTTCCTCGGCGATCCTGCCTTCGATGGACCCTGCTGCCAGGGAACCGGGTGTCGTCACGAGCCCGTACCGCCTTCTCCACTGAGGTTGCGCGGCAATTGTGGCAGGTGACACCGACAACCGGGGATCAGGGCGCCGCGCGGCGGGGCGCCGGGCCCCGACCGTGGGCGCCCGGCCCCACGGGGCTCCGTCTCACCCTGACGCGGCCACGTTCCAGGTGAAGCGCGGCTGCCTGCGCTCCAGGAACGCGGCGACGCCCTCCGCGGTGTCGCCGCTGCCCTGTGCCTGCCCGGCCCAGTGGGCGTCCCGGTCCGTGCGGCCGTTCGCGAACTCCTTGGCGGCGGCCTGGGTGAGCTGCGAGCGGGACACCAGGACCCGGGTCAACGCGGCGACCCGGCCGTCCAGTGCGCCGTCCGGCAGTACCTCGTCCACGAGGCCGGTCCGCAGGGCCCGCCCGGTGTCGATCAACTCGGCCGTGAACAGCAGATACTTGGCCGTGGCGGGGCCGACCAGGGACACCAGCCGGCGTGTCGAGGAGGCCGGATAGACGATGCCGAGCCTCGCCGGGGTCACCCCGAACAGCGCGCCCTCCTCCGCCAGCCGCAGGTCACAGGCCACCGCGAGCTGCGCACCGCCGCCCACACAGTGCCCGCGCACGGCGGCGACGGTCGGCTTCGGGAACGCCGCCAGGGCCTCCTCGGCCGCCACCGCGAGGCCCTGCGCCCGGTCCGGTGCCCCTCGCAGCGAGGAGATGTCGGCGCCCGCGCAGAAGGTGCCGCCCTCGCCGGTCAGCACCAGCGCCCGCACGCCCGGGTCGCGGCCCAGCGCGTCCAGCAGCGGCGGCAGGTCCCGCCACATCCGCGCCGTCATGGCGTTGCGCTTGGCGGGATGACGGATCACCACGGTGGCGACGGAGTCGGTGACCTGGTGGGACAGCTGGGGCTCCATGCGGCGGATCGTAACCGAAGGCGCCGTATCGTCGGACTAGTTCGCGAACCGGCGCCCGGGCGACAGAAGCGGTCCCGTCATCGCCCCTGGCATACCCACTCGGTCAGAAACCGTTCGATACCCGCTGACTTGCGTTCAGGCAGCCGGATCGGAGCGGATTGTTACCAACACTTGACGCGTGGTGACAATCGAGTGCGAGGGCGGCGACCTGACGATGGACAACCACGGGCGCGGGGACGGCCGGCGCCCAGCGGGGGGCGGCGACCGGCCGCCCGATCCGCTGCCGTACGAAGGCGTCTGGCGGTTCACCGCGGCCGCGGTGGACGCCTCGGTCCCGCAGGCCCGGCACGCGGTACGGGACCTGCTGCTGCGCCAGGGTGTGCCGGTCCCCGACGACCTGGTGCACGGGCTGCTGCTGATCGTCTCCGAGCTGGTCACCAACGCGGTCCGGCACGCGGCGCTGCTGTCGCCGGTGCTGGCCGTCGAGGTCGCCGTCGGAGCCGAGTGGGTACGGGTGTCCGTCGAGGACAACCACCCCTACCGGCCGACCGCACTGGAGGCCGACCACGGCCGGACCGGCGGCCGGGGCCTGCTCCTGGTCCGTGAGGTGGCCCGGGAGGCGGGCGGGGTGGTCGACGTCGAGCACACCGCGAGCGGCGGCAAGGTGATCTGGGCCGCCCTGCCGCTCAAGCCCGACTTCTCCTGAGGACCCCTACCAGCCCGCGGACGGGCCCGTCAGCTCCCTGATCGCCGGGCGCGCCGCGTCCAGCACGGTCATGAACCAGGCCGAGAACGGCTCCCGGGCGTGCCGCTCCGCCAGCTCGGCCGCCGTCACGAAGGCCGTCGAGGCGACCTCCTGCGGGTCCGGCCCGAGCGTGGCCTGCACCAGGCCGACGAACAGGTGGTTGTACTCCTGCTCCACGAGGCCCGAGGCGGGGTCCGGGTGGTTGTACCGGACGGTGCCGGCCTCCGCGAGCAGCGACGGCGACACACCCAGCTCCTCGTACGTGCGCCGGGAGGCCGCCGCGAACGGCGCCTCGCCGGGGTAGGGGTGGCCGCAGCAGGTGTTGGACCACACACCGGGGGAGTGGTACTTGCCGAGCGCCCGCTGCTGCAACAGCAGCCGGCCCCGCTCGTCGAAGAGGAACACCGAGAACGCCCGGTGCAGTTGTCCCGGCGGCTGATGGGCGGCGAGCTTCTCCGCCGTACCGGTCGTCACGCCCTTCTCGTCGACCAGTTCCAGCAGAATCGCCTCTTCGGTGCCCTCCGACGAGCTGTGCGTCGCGGTGGCAGGTGTGATCGGCATACCCATCCTTCGCCTCGGTCTTCGCACCCCAAGTCTGCCGTACGAATCCGGCACTCCCGGCACTTCCCGGCGCGGGAGCCGTCCGCGCGCGGTGCGGCAGGCGACGCCGGACCTGGTGGATCAGCGTGCCCGCCGGCCGCCCCGGGAACCACCCGCGAGACCTCGAACGAACGTTCGGACGGTCAGCCGCACAGCCGCGCTTCGTGCTCCGCGTGCCCGCCCGGCTCCAGCTGGAAGGTGCAGTGCTCCACGTCGAAGTGGTCGCCCAGGCAGCCCTGGAGTTCGTGCAGCATCTTCTCGTTGCCGATCGCGTTCAGCACCTCCGAGGTGACCACCACGTGCGCCGACAGCACCGGCATGCCCGAGGTGATCGTCCAGGCGTGCAGGTCGTGGACGTCCTCGACGCCGTCCAGCGCCAGGATGTGCGCCCGGACCTCCGCCATGTCGACGTCCTTCGGTGCCGCCTCCAGCAGGACGTCCAGCGTCTCGCGCAGCAGCCTGACGGTCCGCGGCACGATCATCAGGCCGATCACCAGCGAGGCGACCGGGTCGGCGGGCTGCCACCCGGTGGTGAGGATCACGGCCGCCGAGATCAGCACCGCCACCGAGCCGAGGGCGTCCGCGGCCACCTCCAGGAAGGCGCCGCGCACGTTCAGGCTCTCCTTCTGCCCGCGCATCAGCAGCACCAGCGAGACGGAGTTCGCGACCAGGCCGACCAGACCGAACACGATCATCAGCCCGGCCCGGGTGCCGGCGGGCTCGACGAACCGCTGCACCGCCTCGTACACGACGTATCCGCCGACCCCGAGCAGCAGCAGGCAGTTGGCCAGCGCGGCGAGGATCTCCGCGCGGGCCAGGCCGAAGGTGCGGTTGGTGCTCGGCGGGCGGCCCGCGAAGTGGACGGCGAGCAGGGCCATGCCGAGGCCCACGGCGTCGGTCGCCATGTGCGCGGCGTCCGCGATCAGCGCGAGCGAGTCCGCGAGCAGGCCGCCGGCGATCTCGACCAGCATGACGGTGAGCGTGATGCCCAGCGCGATCCGCAGCCGGCCCCGGTACGCGGCCGTGGCCGTACCCGTGGCCGGCACGTGGGAGTGCGCGTGCCCGTGGTCGTGCCCTGCCCCCATGACTACCGCCTTCCGAGCGCCTGAGTGCCTGCCGGGAGGCCAGTGAACTACGGGGCGGGGGTATCGGGCAACGCGGCACTGAACACCGTTGTCATATGCCCTGACCTGCGCAAACGTTTCGCAGGTCAGAGCGCTGCGGCCCCCGCCGCCCGCGTGCCGTGCCGGTTCACCCCCCGTGGTGCAGCCGCCAGCCCAGCCAGGCCGACTCGGTCATCTCCCGCACCCCCCGCCGGGCCCGCCAGCCCAGTGCCTCGGCGGCCCGTTCCGCCGAGGCCACCGCGCGGGGCGCGTCACCGGGACGGCGGCCCTCCACCACGGGTGCCCTGCGGTCCCCGGTGACCTCCCCGATGACCGTGATCAGCTCGCGCACCGAGACGCCCTCGCCCCGGCCGATGTTCAGCGTCAGGTCACCGGTGACGTCCCCGCCGGCGAGCCGCCGCGCCGCCGCGAGATGGGCCTCCGCGAGATCGGCGACATGGATGTAGTCCCGCACGCAGGTGCCGTCCGGCGTCGGATAGTCGTCGCCGAAGATCCGCGGGGCCTCGTCCCGGGTGAGCCGGTCGAAGACCATCGGCACGATGTTGAACACCCCCGTGTCCGCGAGTTCCGGCGCCGCCGCACCCGCCACGTTGAAGTAGCGCAGGCACACCGTGGAGATGCCGTGCGCCCGCCCCGCCGCCCGCACCAGCCACTCCCCGGCCAGCTTGGTCTCGCCGTACGGGTTGACCGGGGCGCACGGGGTGTCCTCGGTGATCAGGTCGACGTCCGGGTTGCCGTACACCGCCGCCGACGAGGAGAACACCAGCCGGCCGACGCCCGCCTCGGCGACCGCGTCGAGCAGCGTGGCCAGAGCGCCCACGTTCTCCCGGTAGTAGCGGGTGGGCTGCGCCACCGACTCCGCGACCTGCTTGCGCGCCGCGAGGTGGACGACGCCCGTCACGCCGTACTCGGTGAGGACCCGCTTCAGCAGCGCCCCGTCCAGCGTCGAGCCCCGGACGAGGGGGACCTCGGCCGGGAGCCGCGCGGGCACGGCGGCCGACAGGTCGTCCAGCGCCACGACGCTCTCCCCGGCGCCGGCCATGGCCCGAGCCACGTGCGCCCCGATGTATCCGGCTCCGCCGGTGATCAGCCACGTCATGGTCGCCCACCCTATGCCGGGCCGACCGGTGTCCCGGATGCCCGGGTCTGCGCCCGCGGGTTTGTGGGCCGGGGTCCGGATCCCCGATGATGATCGCGGCAAAGGCCGGGGCAGCCCCCGTGGGCCGGGCCGTGAACGGCCGGTGAACACGGGCTCCGGCCCATCCGATAGCCTCTGCCGACATGCCGCCCGGGTGTCGCAGGCAGGGCGCCCCACCACGCAGAAGACCGGCGCCCGCGCGTCGGCACCCAGGGAGTGAGTTCGGTTGTCGACCGCCATCGTCACCGGTCAGCCGGTGCCCGGATCGTCACTCGAGAACGATCTGCGCTCCCTCGGCTTCGACGTGTGCGTGGCCCCCGACGCCGCCGGGGCGGAGGCCCTGCTGGCCGCCGTGCCCGCCGGCCGGCGCGTGGCCCTGGTCGACTCCCGTTTCGTCGGCCACCCGCACGCCCTGCGCCTCGGCCTGACCGACCCGCGCTTCCCGCTCGCCGCCGTCCCCGGCGCCGTCACCGCCCAGCCGGCCGCCCGGCAGGCGCTGGCCCGGGCCGTGGCCCGCGAGACCTCCGCGGGCACCGGCACGGCCGGCGAGCCCGCGGCGCTCGCACCGGGCGGCGCCCCCGCCCTCGCTCCGGACAGCCTCGCCGACCACGTGGTCACCGCCCTCGACGCCGAGGGCAACGCCGTGCACCGGCCCGAGCTGGGCAGCCTGGTCGCCACCGTGCCCGCCGACCCGCAGGCCCGCAACGAGGCCCGGCAGGCCGTCGCCGCCGTGGACGACGAGGCCGTACGCCTGAAGTCGGCCGTGAAGGCCCGCGACGGCTTCTTCACCACGTTCTTCATCAGCCCCTACTCGCGCTACCTCGCCCGCTGGTGCGCCCGCCGCGGCCTGACCCCCAACCAGGTCACCACCGCCTCGCTCCTCACGGCGCTCATCGCGGCCGGCTGCGCGGCGACCGGCACCCGCGGCGGGTTCGTCGCGGCCGGCGTGCTGCTCATCGCGTCCTTCGTGCTCGACTGCACCGACGGCCAGCTCGCCCGCTACGCCCTGAAGTACTCCACGCTCGGCGCCTGGCTCGACGCCACCTTCGACCGGGCCAAGGAGTACGCCTACTACGCCGGCCTCGCGCTCGGCGCGGCCCGCGGCGGCGACGACGTCTGGGCCCTCGCCCTCGGCGCGATGATCCTCCAGACCTGCCGGCACGTGGTCGACTTCTCCTTCAACGAGGCCAACCACGACGCCGCCGCCAACACCAGCCCCACCGCCGCCCTCTCCGACAAGCTCGACAGTGTCGGCTGGACGGTCTGGCTGCGCCGCATGATCGTGCTGCCGATCGGCGAGCGCTGGGCGATGATCGCCGTCCTCACGGCCGTGACGACGCCGCGGATCACCTTCTACGTCCTGCTCGCCGGCTGCGCCTTCGCGGCCACGTACACCACGGCCGGCCGCGTGCTGCGCTCGGTGACCCGGCGGGCCCGGCGCACCGACCGGGCGGCGCGGGCGCTCGCCGACCTCGCCGACTCCGGCCCGCTCGCCGAGGCGCTCGGGCGCGTGGCCGGACGGGGCCTGCCCGGTCTCGCCGTGCCCGCCGCCGCCCTGCTCGGCGGTGCCGCGGTCGTCGCCTGCTCGGCGCTGACCGGCTTCGGCGGGCTCCTGCCGGTCGCCGGCGCCCTCGTGTACGTCCTCACCTCCGCCCTCGCCGTCGCCCGCCCCCTCAAGGGAGCCCTCGACTGGCTGGTGCCGCCCTTCTTCCGGGCCGCCGAGTACGGCACCGTGCTCGCCCTGGCCGGCAGAGCGGGGGTGAACGGGGCGCTTCCCGCGGCTTTCGGCCTGGTGGCCGCCGTCGCCTACCATCACTACGACACGGTGTACCGCATCCGCGGCGACGCCGGAGCGCCCCCGGCCTGGCTGGTGCGTGCCGTCGGGGGGCAGGAAGGGCGGACGCTGCTCGTCACCGTCCTGGCCGCGGTGCTCACCGCCGCGCAGTTCAAGGCCGCGCTCACGGTCCTCGCCGTGGCCGTCGCCCTGCTGGTGCTCGTCGAGAGCATCCGCTTCTGGGTGTCCGCCCACAAGGGCGGCGCGCCCGCCGTACACGATGAAGGAGAACCCGCATGATCGGCCTCGTGCTGGCGGCCGGCGCCGGACGGCGTCTGCGCCCCTACACCGACAGCCTTCCCAAGGCTCTGGTGCCGGTGGGCCCCGCGGGCATAGAGGGCGAACCGACGGTCCTGGACCTGACCCTCGGCAACTTCGCCGAGATCGGCCTCACCGAGGTCGCGGTCATCGTCGGCTACCGCAAGGAGGCCGTGTACGAGCGCAAGGCGGCCCTGGAGCGGAAGTACGGCCTGAAGCTCACGCTCATCGACAACGACAAGGCCGAGGAGTGGAACAACGCCTACTCCCTGTGGTGCGGCCGTGACGCCCTGAAGGACGGCGTCATCCTCGCCAACGGCGACACCGTGCACCCGGTCTCCGTCGAGAAGACGCTGCTTGCCGCCCGCGGCGAGGGCAGGCGGATCATCCTCGCGCTGGACACGGTGAAGTCCCTCGCCGACGAGGAGATGAAGGTCGTCGTCGACCCGGCCAAGGGTGTCCGGAAGATCACCAAGCTGATGGACCCGGCCGAGGCGACCGGCGAGTACATCGGCGTCACGCTGATCGAGGGCGACGCCGCCCCCGAGCTGGCGGACGCGCTGAAGACGGTCTGGGAGACCGACCCGCAGCAGTTCTACGAGCACGGGTACCAGGAGCTGGTGAACCGCGGCTTCAGGATCGACGTCGCGCCGATCGGCGAGGTCCCGTGGGTGGAGATCGACAACCACGACGACCTCGCCCGGGGACGGGAGATCGCGTGCCAGTACTGACCCGGCTCATTCCCTCGCCGGTCGTCGTGGACATCCGCCCGGGTGCCCTCGACGATCTGGCCTGTGTCCTCGCCGACGAGCGCATCTCGCAGTCGGGCCGGCTCGCCATCGCCGTCAGCGGCGGATCGGGCGCCCGGCTGCGCGACCGGATCGCCCCCTCGCTGCCCGGCGCCACCTGGTACGAGGTCGACGGCGGGACCATTGACGACGCGGTCCGGCTGGCGGGCGACATAAAGGCCGGCCACTACGACGCGGTCGTCGGCCTGGGCGGCGGCAAGATCATCGACTGCGCCAAGTTCGCGGCGGCCCGCGTCGGCCTGCCGCTGGTGGCCGTCGCCACCAACCTCGCGCACGACGGCCTGTGCTCGCCGGTCGCCACCCTCGACAACGACGCGGGCCGCGGCTCGTACGGCGTGCCGAATCCGATCGCGGTCGTCATCGACCTGAACGTGATCCGTGAGGCGCCCGTCCGGTTCGTGCGCTCCGGCATCGGCGACGTCATCTCCAACATCTCCGCGGTCGCGGACTGGGAGCTGTCCCACCGCGTCAACGGCGAGAAGATCGACGGCCTGGCCGCCGCCATGGCCCGCCAGGCCGGCGAGGCGGTGCTCAGGCACCCGGGCGGGGTCGGCGACGACGGCTTCCTCCAGGTACTGGCCGAGGCGCTGGTCCTCACCGGCATCGCCATGTCGGTGTCGGGCGACTCCCGCCCGTCCTCCGGCGCCTGCCACGAGATCAACCACGCCTTCGACCTGCTCTATCCCAAGCGGGCGGCCGCCCACGGCGAGCAGTGCGGCCTCGGCGCCGCCTTCGCGATGTACCTGCGCGGCGCGCACGAGGAGTCGGCGTACATGGCCGGGGTGCTGCGCCGGCACGGGCTGCCGGTGCTGCCGGAGGAGATCGGCTTCACGGTGGACGAGTTCGTCCGCGTGGTGGAGTTCGCCCCGGAGACCAGGCCCGGCCGCTACACGATCATCGAACACCTCGACCTCAAGACGAACCAGATCAAGGACATCTACGCCGACTATGTCAAGGCCATCGGTAGCTGAACTCCGTCCGGTCGTCCACCCCGCGGGGGTGAAGGACCGGCGCAGCGGTGAGCACTGGGCGGGACGCCTCTACATGCGTGAGGTGTCCCTGCGCGTCGACCGCTACCTGGTGAACACCAGGGTCACGCCCAACCAGCTCACGTACCTGATGACCGTCTGCGGCGTGCTCGCGGCCCCGGCCCTGCTGGTGCCGGGGATCGCGGGCGCCGTCCTCGGGATCGTCGCCACCCAGCTGTACCTCCTGCTGGACTGCGTCGACGGCGAGATCGCCCGCTGGAAGAAGCAGTACTCGCTCGGCGGGGTCTACCTGGACCGCGTGGGCGCCTACCTCACCGACGCGGCCGTGCTGGTCGGCCTCGGCCTGCGCGCCGCCGACCTGTGGGGCAGCGGCCGCATCGACTGGCTGTGGGCCTTCCTCGGCACCCTCGCCGCGCTCGGCGCCATCCTGATCAAGGCCGAGACCGACCTGGTCGGCGTCGCCCGCCACCAGGCCGGGATGCCGCCGGTGAAGGACGCGGCGGGCGTCGCCGAGCCGCGTTCCGCGGGCATGGCGCTGGCCCGCCGCGCCGCCTCGGCGCTGAGGTTCCACCGGCTCATCCTCGGCATCGAGGCATCGCTGCTCATCCTGGTCCTCGCGATCGTGGACCAGGTCCGCGGCGACCTGTTCTTCACCCGGCTCGGCACCGCCGTCCTCGCCGGCATCGCCCTGCTCCAGACGCTGCTGCACCTGGTGTCCGTCCTCGCCTCCAGCAGGCTGCGGTGAGTGCCGTGAAGGTCGGCGCCGTCATCATCACCATGGGCAACCGGCCCGAGGAGCTGCGGGCCCTGCTCGACTCCGTCGCCAAGCAGGACGGCGACCCCGTCGAGGTCGTCGTCGTCGGCAACGGCTCGCCGGTCCCGGACGTGCCGGCCGGCGTGCGCACCATCGAGCTGCCCGAGAACCTGGGCATCCCCGGCGGACGCAACGTCGGCATCGAGGCCTTCGGTCCCAGCGGCCGCGACGCCGACATCCTGCTCTTCCTCGACGACGACGGCCTGCTCGCCCGGCACGACACCGCCGAGCTGTGCCGGGAGGCCTTCGCCGCCGACCCGGAGCTCGGCATCATCAGCTTCCGCATCGCCGACCCCGGCACCGGCGAGACCCAGCGCCGGCACGTGCCCCGGCTGCGCGCCGCCGACCCGATGCGCTCCTCCCGGGTGACCACCTTCCTCGGCGGCGCCAACGCCGTACGCACCCGCGTCCTCGCCGAGGTCGGCGGGCTGCCGGACGAGTTCTTCTACGCCCACGAGGAAACCGACCTGGCCTGGCGGGCCCTCGACGCGGGCTGGATGATCGACTACCGGTCCGACATGGTGCTGTACCACCCGACCACCGCGCCCTCGCGGCACGCGGTCTACCACCGCATGGTCGCCCGTAACCGGGTCTGGCTGGCCCGCCGCAACCTGCCCGCGCTCCTGGTCCCCGTCTACCTCGGGGTCTGGCTGCTGCTCACCCTCCTGCGCCGCCCCTCGCGGCCGGCCCTGAAGGCCTGGTTCGGCGGGTTCCGGGAAGGCTGGACCACACCGTGCGGTCCGCGCCGCCCGATGCGCTGGCGTACGGTGTGGCGCCTCACCCGACTGGGCCGTCCCCCGGTCATCTGACAAGCTCGTCCGTGAGGGCCCGTGCGTCCGCGGACGCGCGCACCGGACGACGAACGCGAACCCGAAGACGAAAGTTTCCCCCTGTGAGTGAGACCACGCACGACGGCACGGTCGCGGTGACCGCGGCCCCGTCGCCCGACGAGGGACTGACGGCGGACCGGCTGGCCGCCAAGTACGGGCTGACCGTGAGCGGTGCCCGGCCCTCGCTCGTGGAGTACGTCCGTCAGCTGTGGGGGCGCCGCCACTTCATCCTCGCCTTCTCCCAGGCGAAGCTGACGGCCCAGTACAGCCAGGCCAAGCTGGGCCAGCTGTGGCAGGTGGCCACGCCACTGCTGAACGCGGCCGTGTACTTCTTCATCTTCGGTGTGATCCTGCACGCCAGCCGCGGCATGTCCCGGGACGTCTACATCCCGTTCCTGGTGACCGGCGTGTTCGTGTTCACCTTCACGCAGAACTCGGTGATGTCCGGCGTCCGCGCGATCTCCGGGAACCTCGGCCTGGTGCGGGCCCTGCACTTCCCGCGCGCCTCGCTGCCGGTCTCCTTCTCGCTCCAGCAGCTCCAGCAGCTGCTGTTCTCGATGATCGTGCTGTTCGTCGTGGCGATCGGCTTCGGCAGCTACCCGAGCGTGTCCTGGCTGCTGATCGTGCCCGTGCTGGTGTTCCAGTTCCTGTTCAACACCGGACTGGCGATGATCGTGGCCCGCATGGGCGCCAAGACGCCGGACCTCGCGCAGCTCATGCCGTTCCTGCTGCGCACCTGGATGTACACCTCCGGCGTCATGTTCTCGATCAACAAGATGCTGGAGGGGCGCCCGGAGTGGATCGTCCGGCTGCTCCAGGTCAACCCGGCCGCGATCTACATGGACCTGATGCGGTTCGCGCTGATCGACGGCTACGGTGCCTCGAACCTGCCCCCGCACGTGTGGGTCATCGCCCTGTTCTGGGCCGTGGCGGTCTTCGCCGGCGGCTTCGTGTACTTCTGGAAGGCTGAGGAGCGGTACGGCCGTGGCTGAACACGACAACGGCGAGCGTCGCCCGACGGTCATCGCCGACGAGCTGCACATCGTCTACCGCGTCAACGGAGCCAGGACCGGCAAGGGCAGCGCGACGGCGGCTCTGAGCCGCATCCTGAGGCGCGGCTCCGACGACGCGGCGCGAGGAGTGCGCAAGGTGCACGCCGTGCGGGGGGTGTCCTTCGTCGCCTACCGGGGCGAGGCCATCGGCCTGATCGGCTCCAACGGCTCCGGCAAGTCCACCCTGCTGCGTGCCATCGCCGGCCTGCTGCCCGCCGAGAAGGGCAAGGTCTACACCGACGGCCAGCCCTCCCTGCTCGGCGTCAACGCGGCGCTGATGAACGACCTCACCGGCGAGCGCAACGTCATCCTCGGCGGCCTCGCCATGGGTATGTCCCGGGAGCAGGTCAAGGAGCGCTACCAGGACATCGTCGACTTCTCGGGCATCAACGAGAAGGGCGACTTCATCACCCTGCCGATGCGGACGTACTCCTCCGGCATGGCCGCCCGGCTGCGGTTCTCCATCGCCGCCGCCAAGGACCACGACGTGCTCATGATCGACGAGGCGCTGGCCACCGGCGACCGCAAGTTCCAGAAGCGCTCGGAGGAGCGCATCCGGGAACTGCGCAAGGAGGCCGGAACGGTGTTCCTGGTCAGTCACAACAACAAGTCGATCCGTGACACCTGCAACCGCGTGCTGTGGCTGGAGCGCGGTGAGCTGCGCATGGACGGGCCCACCGAAGAGGTCCTGAAGGAGTACGAGAAGTTCACGGGCAAGTGACCCGCTTCGGCCAGGGCCCCGCCGGTATGCGTCCGGCGGGGCCCTGCGTCCGCAAAGGAAGCGTCAACTCCGGCCGGTGGCAGGAATCTTGGAGCCAATCGGTGTGTTGTTGTGATGCGCGGGACACCCCGGCGGTCCGTGCTGCGTTGTACAACGTAAGCTGTACCGGCGCCGGAACCCGGCAAGTGGGGCGATAACGCGCGACACCCCCCGTCAGGGCGCCGTGCGCGCGGCCGGGCGGCGTGTCCGAAATAGTGTGTATTAGGTCGGCAGTGTAGAACGGGAGATGTGACGGCAATGGCTACGGAGACTCCCCTGCTCGACGCAGCATGTGCCGTCCCCGCCCCGGGCAGCGTGCGATGACGGCCACCGAACCGGCGCCGGACCTGGAACGCGCCACCCTGGACAAGGCCGCGGGCGAGAACTTCCCCGTGGCCCCCTTCTTCCTGCCCCGGGCGTGGCGCGACGACCTCATGGCCGTCTACGGTTTCGCCCGTCTGGTGGACGACATCGGCGACGGCGACCTCGCACCCGGCGGTGGCGACGCCCGTCTGCTCGGCGTGTCACCGGACGAGGCCGAGGACCGGCTGGTCCTCCTCGACGCCTTCGAGACCGACCTGCGCCGGGTCTTCGACGGCACCCCGCGCCATCCGCTGCTGCGCCGCCTGACGCCCACCGTCCGCCGCCACGCCCTCACGCCCGAGCCGTTCCTCGGCCTGATCGCCGCCAACCGCCAGGACCAGCTCGTCACCCGCTACGAGACCTACGACGACCTTCTCGCCTACTGCGAACTGTCCGCCAACCCCGTCGGCCGCATCGTGCTCGCCGTCACCGGCACCTCGACCCCCGAGCGCGTCCGGCTCTCCGACGCGATCTGCACCGCCCTCCAGATCGTGGAGCACCTCCAGGACGTCGCCGAGGACCTCGGCCGTGACCGGATCTACCTGCCCGCGCAGGACATGAAGCGCTTCCACGTCCGGGAATCGGACCTCGCCGCGAGAACCGCGGGCGCGTCGGTGCGCGCCCTGGTTGCATACGAGGCACAACGCGCCCGCGATCTGCTGAATGAAGGCGCCCCCCTGGTGGGTAGCGTCCACGGCAGGCTGAAACTGCTGCTCGCGGGGTTCGTGGCGGGAGGGAGGGCGGCGATCCGGGCGATCACCGCCGCCGAATTCGACGTACTTCCCGGCCCGCCCAAGCCCGGCACGCTCCAGTTGCTGCGTGAGGTGGGCGTGATCCTGCGAGGAGAGGGGTGATCCGGACCGTGGATTCTCCGCCGCACGTGTCCGCACCGGTACTCGCCGCCTACAGCTACTGCGAGGCCGTCACCGGGCAGCAGGCCCGGAACTTCGCCTACGGCATCCGGCTGCTGCCGACGGCCAAGCGCCGCGCCATGTCGGCGCTGTACGCGTTCTCCCGGCGCGTGGACGACATCGGCGACGGCGACCTGGCCGACGAGGTCAAACTGGCCCGCCTGGAGGACACCCGGACGCTGCTCGCCCGGGTCAGGGACGGCAAGGTCGAGGAGGACGACACCGACCCGGTGGCCGTCGCCCTCACCCACGCGGCACAGGCCTTCCCGATCCCGCTCGGCGGCCTGGACGAGCTGATCGACGGCGTCCAGATGGACGCCCGCGGCCAGACCTACGAGACCTGGGACGACCTGAAGGTCTACTGCCGGTGTGTCGCCGGTGCCATCGGCCGCCTCTCGCTCGGCGTGTTCGGCACCGAACCGGGGGCGCGGGGCGCCGAGCGCGCACCCGAGTACGCCGACACCCTGGGTCTCGCGCTCCAGCTCACCAACATCCTCAGGGACGTCCGCGAGGACGCCGAGGACGGCCGTACCTATCTGCCCGCCGACGACCTCGCCAAGTTCGGCTGCTCGGCCGGGTTCCACGGGCCGACACCACCGGACGGCTCCGACTTCGCGGGCCTCGTCCACTTCGAGGTGCGCCGCGCCCGCGCCCTGTTCGCCGAGGGCTACCGGCTGCTGCCCATGCTCGACCGGCGCAGCGGCGCCTGTGTGGCCGCGATGGCCGGTATCTACCGCCGGCTGCTCGACCGCATCGAGCGCGACCCGGAGGCCGTGCTGCGCGGCCGGGTCTCGCTGCCCGGGCACGAGAAGGCCTACGTCGCCGTGCGCGGCCTGTCCGGGCTCGACACCCGGCACGTGACCCGCCATGTCTCCCGGCGCTCCCTCAGGAGGCGCGCCTGATGGACGTCCCGGGACCGGACGGCAGAGGGCGGGCAACCCTCCGCCGCGGCGTGGCGTCCCTCACTGCGACGGCCGGGCGTGCACCGTTCGACCAGCACGCCCGCCCCGCACGGAAGGACGCACGATGAGCGACGGCTCACGCCCCGCACCGGCGCACGCCGCCGGCCCGCAGCCGGCTGGCCGCAGCGCCGTCGTGGTCGGCGGCGGACTCGCCGGCATCACCGCGGCGCTCGCCCTCGCCGACGCCGGTGTCCGCGTCACCCTGCTCGAGGGCAGGCCCCGGCTGGGCGGCCTCGCCTTCTCCTTCCGGCGCGGCGAGCTGACCGTCGACAACGGTCAGCACGTGTACCTGCGCTGCTGCACCGCCTACCGCTGGTTCCTCGACCGGATCGAGGGCGCGGCGCTGGCACCGCTCCAGGACCGCCTGGACGTGCCCGTCGTCGATGTCGCCAAGCCCGCGGGCAGGCGGCTCGGCCGGCTGCGGCGCGACCCGTTGCCCGTCCCCCTCCACCTGGGGCGCAGCCTGGCCGCCTATCCACACCTCTCGCTCGCCGAGCGCGCGGCCGTCGGGCGCGCCGCGCTCGCGCTGAAGGGACTGGACCTCGCCGATCCGGCCCTGGACACACAGGACTTCGGCAGCTGGCTGGCCGCGCACGGCCAGTCGGCGCGCGCCATCGAGGCCCTGTGGGACCTGGTCGGGGTCGCCACCCTCAACGCGGTCGCCGGCGACGCCTCGCTGGGACTCGCCGCGATGGTGTTCAAGACCGGTCTGCTGTCCGACCCGGGCGCGGCCGACATCGGCTGGGCCCGCGTCCCGCTGGGCGAACTGCACGACCGGCTGGCCCGCAGGGCGCTCGACTCCGCGGGCGTGCGTACCGAGGTCCGTGCACGCGTCACCTCCCTCTCTCTCGACGCGAACGGGTCCTGGAGCGTTCAGGTTCCCGGCGAGACGCTGGAGACCGACGCCGTCGTCCTCGCCGTACCCCAGCGCGAGGCCCACGAACTGCTGCCGTCCGGTGCCCTCGACGCGCCGCGGCGGCTGCTGGAGATCGGCACCGCGCCGATCCTCAACGTCCACGTCGTCTACGACCGCCGGGTCCTGGCGACACCCTTCTTCGCCGCGCTCGGCACCCCGGTGCAGTGGGTCTTCGACCGCACCGACGCCTCGGGACTGCGCACCGGCCAGTACCTCGCCCTGTCCCAGTCGGCCGCGCAGGACGAGATCGACACCCCGGTCGCCGAACTCCGTGAGCGCTACCTGCCCGAGCTGGCCCGGCTGATCCCGGGTACGCGTACGGCCGTCGTGGAGGACTTCTTCGTGACCCGGGAGCGCGCGGCCACGTTCGCCCCCGCCCCCGGCGTCGGGCGGCTGCGGCCCGGCGCCCGCACCAAGGCCCCCGGCCTGTACCTGGCCGGAGCGTGGACCGCCACCGGGTGGCCCGCGACCATGGAGGGTGCGGTCCGCAGTGGAGTGAGCGCGGCCGACGCCGCGCTCGGCGCCCTGGGCCGGCCCCGCCCCCGTCGCCTCTTCGCATTCGAGGAGGCGGCCTGATGCCCGATCAGCAGGCGGCCGGCCCCCGCACCCCCGGTACCGCGACAAGAGGAGAGACTGTGCCCACTGTGCCCCCGGCCCCGACGCCCGCTCCACGGGCCGCGGTGGACGTGACCGCGCTGCTGGAGCGCGGCCGCACCCTGGCCACACCGGTCCTGCGTGCGGCCGTCGACCGCCTGGCGCCTCCCATGGACACCGTCGCCGCCTACCACTTCGGCTGGATCGACGCCGCCGGCAACCCCGCCGACGGCGACGGCGGCAAGGCCGTCCGTCCCGCGCTCGCCGTTCTCTCCGCCGAGGTCACCGGCGCCGCACCGGAGGCGGGCATCCCGGGCGCGGTCG
Organism: Streptomyces sp. NPDC006309; assembly: GCF_040613095.1. NCBI lineage: Bacteria > Bacillati > Actinomycetota > Actinomycetes > Kitasatosporales > Streptomycetaceae > Streptomyces > Streptomyces sp. NPDC006309. The sequence continues at coordinate 86,193 of NZ_JBEXRO010000008.1, forward strand.
CCGTCGAACTCGTGCACAACTTCTCCCTGCTGCACGACGACCTGATGGACGGCGACGAGCAGCGCCGGCACCGGGACACCGTCTGGAAGGTGCACGGCCCCGCCCAGGCCATCCTGGTCGGCGACGCCCTGTTCGCCCTCGCCAACGAGGTCCTGCTGGAACTCGGCACCGTCGAGGCCGGCCGCGCCACCCGCCGGCTGACCACCGCCACCCGTGCCCTGATCGACGGTCAGGCCCAGGACATCTCCTACGAGCACCGCGACCGCGTCAGCGTCGAGGAGTGCCTGGAGATGGAGGGCAACAAGACCGGCGCGCTGCTCGCCTGCGCCTCCTCCATCGGCGCGGTCCTCGGCGGCGCCGACGACGCCACCGCCGACGCGCTGGAGCGCTACGGATACCACCTCGGCCTCGCCTTCCAGGCCGTCGACGACCTCCTCGGCATCTGGGGCGACCCGGAGGCCACCGGCAAGCAGACGTGGAGCGACCTGCGTCAGCGCAAGAAGTCCCTGCCGGTGGTGGCCGCGCTCGCGGCCGGCGGCCCCGCCTCGGAGCAGCTGGGCGAGATGCTCGCCGCCGACGCCAAGAGCAGCGACTTCGAGAACTTCTCCGAGGAGGAGTTCGCGGCCCGCGCGGCCCTCATCGAGGAGGCCGGCGGCCGCGAATGGACGGCGCGGGAGGCGCGCCGTCAGCACACCATCGCCGTCGAGGCCCTCGACGCCGTCGACATGCCCGGCCGGGTGCGGGACTCCTTCACGGCCCTGGCCGACTTCGTCGTCGTACGGAAGAGATGACCGTCATCGGCTCGACCAGCCTCGCGTAGTCGCCGGCCGGTGACCAGTGTCCGCACACCGGCCGACGGCGTTCCCACAGCAGCACGACTTCGCACGACTGCACGAAGGGGAAGCCATGACAGCGACGACCGACGGAAGCACCGGGGCGACCTTGCCGTCCCGCGCTGCCGCGGCCAGCGACACCACCTTCACCGTCCCCGAGACGGCCGGGGTACACGAAGCCGCCGCTCGCGCCGCGCGGCGCGCCACCGACTTCCTGCTGGCCCGGCAGGACGCCGAGGGCTGGTGGAAGGGCGACCTGGAGACCAACGTCACCATGGACGCGGAGGACCTCCTGCTGCGTCAGTTCCTGGACATCCTGGACGAGAACACCACGCAGGCCGCCGCCAGGTTCATCCGCGGCGAGCAGCGGGACGACGGCACCTGGGCCACCTTCTACGGCGGGCCCGGTGACCTGTCCGCCACCGTCGAGGCCTACGTCGCCCTCCGGCTGGCCGGTGACGCGCCCGACGCCCCCCACATGGCGAAGGCGTCGGCCTGGGTCCGCGAGCGCGGCGGCATCGCCGCCGCCCGCGTGTTCACCCGGATCTGGCTCGCCCTGTTCGGCTGGTGGAAATGGGAGGACCTGCCCGAACTCCCGCCGGAACTCATCTGGTTCCCCACCTGGATGCCGCTCAACATCTACGACTTCGGCTGCTGGGCCCGGCAGACCATCGTGCCGCTCACCATCGTCTCGGCCAAACGCCCGGTCCGCCCGGCGCCCTTCCCGCTGGACGAGCTGCACACCGACCCCGCCCGGCCCCGCCCGCCCAGGCCCCGCGCCCCGCTGGCCAGTTGGGACGGAGCCTTCCAGCGGCTGGACAAGGCGCTGCACCGGCTGCGCAAGGTCGCCCCGCGCCGGGTGCGCAAGGCGGCGATGGACTCGGCGGCCCGCTGGATCATCGAACGCCAGGAGAACGACGGCTGCTGGGGCGGCATCCAGCCCCCGGCCGTGTACTCCATCATCGCCCTGTACCTGCTCGGCTACGACCTCCAGCATCCCGTGATGCGTGAGGGCCTCGCCTCCCTGGACCGGTTCGCGGTCTGGCGCGAGGACGGCGCCCGGATGATCGAGGCCTGCCAGTCCCCGGTGTGGGACACCTGCCTGGCCACCATCGCCCTCGTCGACGCGGGCCTCCCGGTCGACCATCCGCAACTGGTCAAGGCGGCCGACTGGATGCTCGGCGAGGAGATCGTCCGGCCCGGCGACTGGGCCGTGAAGCGCCCTCATCTCCCGCCGGGCGGCTGGGCGTTCGAGTTCCACAACGACAACTACCCGGACATCGACGACACCGCCGAGGTCGTGCTCGCGCTGCGCCGGGTCCGCCACCACGACCCCGAGCGCGTGGACCGGGCCATCGGCCGGGCCGTCCGCTGGAACCTGGGCATGCAGTCGAAGAACGGCGCCTGGGGCGCGTTCGACGCCGACAACACCAGTCCGTTCCCCAACCGGCTGCCGTTCTGCGACTTCGGGGAGGTCATCGACCCGCCGTCCGCGGACGTCACCGCGCACGTCGTGGAGATGCTCGCCGCCGAGGGCCTGGCCCACGACCCGCGCACCCGGCGCGGCATCGCCTGGCTGCTCGCCGAACAGGAGCCCGACGGCTCCTGGTTCGGCCGCTGGGGCGTCAACTACCTCTACGGCACCGGGTCGGTGGTGCCCGCGCTCACCGCGGCCGGACTGCCCGGCTCGCACCCGGCCATCCGGCGGGCCGTGGTCTGGCTGGAGAGCGTCCAGAACGACGACGGCGGCTGGGGCGAGGACCTGCGCTCCTACAAGTACGTCAAGGAGTGGAGCGGCCGCGGCGCCTCCACCGCCTCCCAGACCGGGTGGGCGCTGATGGCCCTGCTCGCGGCGGGCGAACGGGACTCCAAGGCCGTGGAGCGCGGCATCCGGTGGCTGGCCACCACCCAGCGGGCGGACGGCACCTGGGACGAGCCGTACTTCACCGGCACCGGCTTCCCCTGGGACTTCTCCATCAACTACCACCTCTACCGGCAGGTGTTCCCGCTCACCGCGCTCGGCCGGTACCTGCACGGGGACCCCTTCGAGCGGCAGCCGCTCGCCCGGGCCGGGAAACCGCTCACCGAGGCCAAGGGGGCCTGACATGAGCACCCCGCCCGTCCCCGCCCCACTGCTGGTCGCCTGCGCGCTCGGCATCGAGCACCTCGCCCTGCGCACCGGCGACAGGAGCGGGGCGGACGGGCCGGTCACCTTCGTCCGTACGGGCATGGGCCCCCGTGCGGCGGAACGCTCCGTCACCCGCTACCTCGGTGACCCGGCCCTGGCCGGCGCGGCCGTCCTGGCCACCGGCTTCTGTGCCGGACTCGCCCCCGGCATGCACCCCGGCGACCTCGTCGTCGCCGAGGAGACCCGGGATCCGCGCGGAACCGTCCCGTGCGCGGGTACCGCAGCGCTGGTGGCGGAACTCGTGCGCCGGCTGCCCGGACGCACGGTGCACACCGGCCCGCTCACCGGCTCCGACCACGTGGTCCGGGGCCATGAGCGGTCCGATCTGCTCGCGACCGGAGCGATCGCCGTCGACATGGAGTCGGCGGCGACGCTCCTCGCGGCCGTCCGCGCGGGCCCGCGCCCGGCCGCGGCCGTCCGGGTGGTCGTGGACGCTCCCGAACACGAACTCGTCCGGATCGGCACCGTACGCGGTGGAATATCGGCTTTCCGTGTTCTCCGTTCCGTTCTTCCCGCTTTTTTCGAATGGCACCGTTCTTTGCCGCTCCCCCGGAGGTGAGCCAGATGGCCATGCCGTTGCGTCAGTCCATCAAGGTCGCTACATACCTGGTCGAACAGAAGCTGCGCAGGCGGGACAAGTTCCCGCTCATTGTCGAGCTCGAACCGCTCTTCGCCTGCAATCTCAAGTGCGAGGGCTGCGGCAAGATCCAGCATCCGGCCGGTGTGCTCAAGCAGCGCATGCCGGTCGCGCAGGCCGTGGGCGCGGTGCTGGAGTCCGGCGCGCCGATGGTCTCCATCGCCGGCGGCGAACCGCTGATGCATCCCCAGATCGACGAGATCGTGCGGCAGCTGGTGGCCAAGAGGAAGTACGTCTTCCTGTGCACCAACGCGATGCTGCTGCGCAAGAAGATCGAGAAGTTCACGCCGTCGCCCTACTTCGCCTTCGCGGTGCACATCGACGGGCTGCGCGAGCGGCACGACGAGTCCGTGGCGAAGGAGGGGGTGTTCGACGAGGCCGTGGAGGCCATCAAGGAGGCCAGACGGCGCGGCTTCCGGGTGACCACCAACTCCACCTTCTTCAACACCGACACCCCGCAGACGATCATCGAGGTGCTCAACTTCCTCAACGACGACCTCCAGGTCGACGAGATGATGATCTCGCCCGCGTACGCCTACGAGAAGGCGCCCGACCAGGAGCACTTCCTCGGCGTCGAGCAGACCCGCGAGCTGTTCAGGAAGGCCTTCGCGGGCGGCAACCGCCGCAAGTGGCGGCTGAACCACTCCCCGCTCTTCCTGGACTTCCTGGAGGGCAAGGTCGACTTCCCGTGCACCGCGTGGGCGATCCCCAACTACTCGCTCTTCGGCTGGCAGCGCCCCTGCTACCTGATGAGCGACGGGTACGTGCCGACGTACCGCGAGCTGATCGAGAAGACCGACTGGGACAAGTACGGCCGCGGCAAGGACCCGCGCTGCGCCAACTGCATGGCGCACTGCGGCTACGAGCCCACGGCCGTCCTCGCCACCATGGGCTCCCTGAAGGAGTCGCTGCGGGCGATGCGCGAGACCGTCTCCGGCAACCGGGACTGACGCGACGGCCGCCGCCCCCCGTACGGGCCGGCGGCGGCCGGGGCGGTGGGCGCGACGAGTGGGCCGAGGCAAGGCACGGACCGAGAGGGGGCCGAGCGTGACCATTCTGGAGAGCATCCGGGGACCACGCGACCTGAAGGCGCTGCCCGAGGCGAGACTCGGTGAACTGGCCGAGGAGATACGCGGGTTCCTGGTGCAGGCGGTGTCGCGGACCGGCGGCCACCTCGGGCCCAATCTGGGCGTGGTGGAACTGTCCGTCGCGCTCCACCGGGTCTTCGACTCACCGGTCGACCGCATCCTGTGGGACACCGGTCACCAGAGTTACGTCCACAAGCTGCTCACCGGGCGTCAGGACTTCTCGAAACTGCGCGGCAAGGGCGGCCTGTCCGGCTATCCCTCGCGTGCGGAGTCCGAGCACGACGTCATCGAGAACAGTCACGCCTCCACCGCGCTCGGCTGGGCCGACGGCCTCGCCAAGGCCCGCCAGGTGCGCGGGGAGAAGGGCCATGTGGTCGCGGTCGTCGGGGACGGCGCGCTGACCGGCGGCATGGCCTGGGAGGCGCTCAACAACATCGCCGCCGCCAGGGACCGGCCCCTGATCATCGTCGTCAACGACAACGAGCGGTCCTACGCCCCCACCATCGGCGGCCTCGCCGGCCACCTGGCCGCCCTGCGCACCACCGACGGCTACGAGAAGGTCCTCGCCTGGGGCAAGGACGTGCTCCGGCGCACCCCCGTCGTCGGCACCACGCTCTACGAGTCCCTGCACGGCGCGAAGAAGGGTTTCAAGGACGCCTTCGCCCCGCAGGGCATGTTCGAGGACCTGGGCCTGAAGTACGTCGGCCCGGTCGACGGCCACGACATCGGCGCCGTCGAGTCCGCGCTGCGCCGGGCGAAACGCTTCCACGGGCCCGTCCTGGTCCACTGCCTCACCGAGAAGGGCCGCGGCTACGCACCCGCCCTCGCCCACGAGGAGGACCACTTCCACACCGTCGGCGTGATGGACCCGCTGACGTGCGCACCGCTCGTGCCCTCCCGGGGACCGTCCTGGACCTCGGTGTTCGGCGACGAGATCGTGCGGATCGGGGAGGAGCGGGACGACGTCGTCGCGATCACGGCGGCCATGCTGCACCCGGTGGGCCTCGGCGGGTTCGCCGAACGCTTCCCGGACCGGGTGTGGGACGTGGGCATCGCCGAGCAGCACGCGGCCGTCTCCGCGGCCGGGCTGGCGACCGGCGGTCTGCACCCGGTGGTCGCCGTCTACGCCACCTTCCTCAACCGCGCCTTCGACCAGCTGCTGATGGACGTCGCCCTGCACCGCTGCGGGGTCACCTTCGTCCTGGACCGGGCCGGCGTCACCGGCGTGGACGGCGCCTCCCACAACGGGATGTGGGACATGTCCGTCCTCCAGGTCGTCCCGGGGCTGCGGATCGCCGCCCCGCGCGACACCGACCAGCTGCGCGCGCAGCTGCGCGAGGCGGTCGCCGTGGACGACGCCCCGACTCTGGTCCGCTTCCCGAAGGCGACCGCCGGTCCGCCCGTCCCCGCCCTCGGCCGGATCGGCGGCATGGACGTCCTGCACCGCGCCGCCCACCCCGACGTGCTCCTCGTCGCCGTCGGCGTGATGGCCCCGGTGTGCCTCCAGGCCGCCGAACTGCTCGAAGCCCGCGGCCTCGGCTGCACGGTGGTGGACCCGCGCTGGGTCAAGCCCGTCGACCCCGCCCTGCCCGGACTCGCGGCCGGCCACCGGACGGTGGCCGTGGTCGAGGACAACAGCCGCGCCGGGGGCGTCGGTTCGGCCGTGGCCCTGGCCCTCGGCGACGCCGACGTCGACGTGCCCGTACGACGGTTCGGCGTCCCCGAGCAGTTCCTCGCACACGCCCGACGCGACGAGGTGCTGGCCGACATCGGCCTCACGCCCGTCGAGATCGCCGGCCGGATCAGCGCCGGCCTGGCCGTCAAGGATGCAGACGGCACAGCCAAGGAGAGTGAATGACCACCGAGTTCGACCTCGGCGCCCTGCTCGCCCAGCGCGGAGCCGAACGCTACGAGCTGCACGCCAGGCACCTCAACCCGCAGCTCCCGCGCATGCTGCACACCATCGGCTTCGACAAGGTGTACGAGCGGGCGGAGGGCGCCCACTTCTACGACGCCGACGGCAACGACTACCTGGACATGCTCGCCGGGTTCGGGGTGATGGGGCTCGGCCGGCACCACCCGGTCGTCCGCAAGGCGCTGCACGACGTCCTGGACATGGACCTCGCCGACCTCACCCGCTTCGACTGCCAGCCGCTGCCCGGCCTGCTCGCCGAACGGCTGCTGGCCCACAGCCCGCACCTGGACCGGGTGTTCTTCGGCAACAGCGGCACCGAGGCGGTCGAGACCGCCCTGAAGTTCGCCCGGTACGCCACCGGCAGGCCCCGCATCCTCTACTGCGACCACGCCTTCCACGGCCTGACCACCGGCTCCCTGTCGGTCAACGGCGAGAGCGGCTTCCGGGACGGATTCGACCCCCTGCTGCCCGACACGGCCGTCCCCCTCGGTGATCTCGACGCGCTCGCCCGGGAGCTGGGCAAGGGCGACGTGGCCGCCCTGATCGTCGAGCCGATCCAGGGCAAGGGCGTGCACGAGACGCCGCCCGGCTATCTGCGCGCCGCGCAGGACCTGCTGCGCCGGCACCGGGCGCTGCTCATCGTCGACGAGGTGCAGACCGGGCTCGGCCGCACCGGCGACTTCTACGCCTACCAGCACGAGGACGGCGTCGAACCCGACCTGGTGTGCGTGGCCAAGGCGCTGTCCGGCGGCTATGTCCCGGTCGGGGCCACCCTCGGCAAGGAGTGGATCTTCAGGAAGGTCTACTCGTCCATGGACCGCGTCCTGGTGCACTCGGCGAGCTTCGGGTCCAACGCCCAGGCGATGGCGGCCGGCCTGGCCGTGCTGTCGGTGATGGAGAACGAACAGATCGTCGCCGGGGTGCGCAGGACGGGTGAGCTGCTGAAGTCCCGGCTGGCCGCGCTCATCGACAGGTACGAGCTGCTCGCCGACGTCCGCGGCCGGGGCCTGATGATCGGCATCGAGTTCGGCCGGCCGTCCTCGCTGGCGCTGCGCAGCCGCTGGACGGTGCTCCAGGCGGCACGCAAGGGACTGTTCGCCCAGATGGTCGTCGTCCCGCTGCTGCAACGGCACCGGATCCTCACCCAGGTGTCCGGCGACCACCTGGAAGTGATCAAGCTCATCCCGCCACTGATCATCGACGAGGAAGACGTGGACCGGTTCGTGGACGCCTTCACCGCGGTGATGGACGACGCGCACACCGGCAGCGGCCTGCTGTGGGACTTCGGCAAGACCCTGATCAAACAGGCGGTGGCAAACCGCTGACCACGGGTCTGCCGGGGCGGGCGCCTCTTCGAGCGCGTTCGCCTCCAGCCCCGACCGTCACCGGTTATGCAGCACCATTTGCCTCTGAGGCAAGAGAATTGCCGCTCGGGCAAAAATCGGGCTGAATGGAGGCATGAACGCCTCAGACGTCCCGCCGCCGACGGGGCCGGGTGAGGGTCTGCCCGCCGTCGCGCCCCAGCTGCGCGCCCTGCGCCGGCGTGCGGGGCTGACCCTGGAGGCCACGGCGCATGCCGCGGGGCTCTCGCCGGCCCACCTGTCCCGCCTGGAGACCGGGCACCGCCAGCCCTCGCTGCCGATGCTCCTCGCGCTCGCCCGTATCTACGGTACGACCGTCTCCGAACTGCTCGGTGAGACGGCCGCTGACCGGGACGCGATCGTACGGGCCGCCGACATGGAACCCACGCGTGCGGGCGGATGGACGTATGTGCAGGCCGGGGCGCCCGGCCGCGGTATGCAGGCCCTGCGGGTGCGCGTGCCCCACGGCTCGCAGGGCGACATCGTGCGCGTCCACCCCGGTGAGGAGTGGCTGTACGTCCTCAGGGGGCGGCTGCGGCTGCGGCTCGGGGACACCGCGCATCTGCTCGCCGCCGGCGACAGCGCGCACTTCGACTCCCTCACCCCGCACCGCCTCGCCGCCGAGGACCAGGACGGCGTCGAGCTGCTGTTCGTCCACACCCTGTTGCAGAGTCCCACGGCCACGCTGTGCCTGGGGCCGCTGACCGGAGAGCTGCCATGAGTGACTTCGAGACCAAGCTCCCCCGTTCCCTGTGGATCCGGCTCGTCATCTACATCGCCCTCGGGCATGTCCTGGCCGCGTTCCTGTACCTGCTGTTCACGGTGGGCGCCAAGTCGTGACCCGCCGGGCGCCCACGGCCGGGCCGGCGTCCCCGGTCAGTCCAGCAGGCGCTCGCGGAGCCGTTCGCGGGTCTCGGGGGCAAGGCCCAGGCCCTGGCGCAGGTAGGTGTCGACCTCACCCCAGGTCTCCTCGATGCTCTCGAAGGCCGCTTCCAGGTACTCGGCGCGGGCGTCGAAGAGCGGGTTGAGCAGTTCCATGACCTCGGGGGTGTACGCGGAGTCGGCGCTGCCGCTGCGGCGGACCTTGTAGCGGCGGTGCCTGGCGTTGGACTCCAGGTAGTCCGCGACGATGGCGTCCCGCTCCACCCCCAGGGCGAGAAGCGTCACCGCTATGGAGATGCCCGCGCGGTCCTTGCCGGCCGCACAGTGCATCAGCGCGGGCACGCTGTCGTCGGCGAGCGCGTGCAGCACCCGGGAGTGCTCGGCGGTGCGCTCCCGGACGATCTTCCGGTAGGAGGCGATCATCCGGGCCGCCCCCTTGCCGTCGTCGAGGATCGCACGCAGCTGGTCGAGGTCGCCCTCCCGGACCATCGTCCAGAACTCGGCGCCGTCCGCCGGGTCGCTCAGCGGCAGGTTCACGTTCCGCACGCCGGGCAGCTCGACATCGGGGCCCTCCAGCCGCTGGTCGGCCGAGTTGCGGAAGTCGAAGACCGTGTGCAGGCCCAGGGAGGCGAGGAACGCCGCGTCGTCCTCGGTCGCGTGCGCCAGATGCCCGCTGCGGAACAGCACGCCGTGGCGCACCCGCCGTCCGTCCGTGGTCGGCAGCCCGCCCACGTCACGGAAATTGCGCACTCCGGCCAGCTCCGGCTCGGTCGACGGCACCTGCTGCGTCACGGGGGCTCCTCCCGGTCGGCCCCGCCGGCGCGGCTCACCGGCGGGCACTTCGACGACCATACGACATCGATTTCCCCGGGCGACGAGTCGTCCACAGGCATTGTCACGCGGTCCGGCGCCCTGGATGATGTTGGTGTCTGAGCGTCGTTGTCGGTACCTGTGAGGTCTCGATGGCGGGCATCGCCGAAGACGGCCGTACGTGGTTCCTGTCCGGCCCCGGCAGTTGCGCCCTGCATCTCACCGGCGCCGGCGAACTCACCCGGTGGACCCCGCGGGAGCTGGCCGAGGCTCAAGGAGATCCGGCCGGTCGCGCAGCGCGGCGAGCTGTACCGGCTGCGGCCCCCGACGGGCGGCCTCGGGCGCGGTCCAGTACGTCCTGGGGGAGGAGGCGATGGTCCCTCGCCTGGCTCCAGGCGCAGCGCTAGGCGAACCGGCGCCGGCGGTCCGGCTGCGCGGACCCGACCCGGCGGCATCGTACGAATGCCGCGAAACGGGGACAATCCATCGCGGGGGCGGTGCTGCTGCACCACGGGTTGTGTACGGGACTCTAGGGAGACCTGGATGCGGCGGTTTTCCGGCTGCGTCACATCTGAGCCGCGTGCCCGTATTGGGAGTTTTCCTCCAACTCGGCGCGATTTGAGGTGGCGTGGGAAGTGTTCACGTGAGGAGCGTCATATCCGTGACCCTGCGTCGTACGTCATGTCCACGTAATACCGGTCACGGCAAGGGGATTTGGGGGACGGGAGAGGCGGAAACGCACGCAGGGTGACCATGAGTTCCCGTATCCGGTCACCCGAAACGCGAACAGCGGGAACCTGGTGCTTGTTTCCTCGCGTCCCCCTCGCTTACGTTCACCACCAATCCGGACGGAACGCCGAATCCTGCCGCCGCCCGGAACCCCACACACTTGACCCGCGTCCGGCAGGAGCGGGGGACCCACCAGGTAAAACCGCCTGTCCCGGTCTCCGCGACAGGCTTTGGGGTGCAGCCGTGCGGTGCACGGCCGGGCAGCTCCAGCCCGAACCCGACAGCTGACCTCGCAGGCGCCGGAGAGGAACCGCGCCATGTCCGCCAAGGGCAAGCACCGACGTCCCAAGCCCCAGCGTTTCTCCCGCTCCATCGCCGCCGCCGGAACCGGTGGCGCCGCGCTGGCACTCCCGCTGATCGGGGCCACCGGCGCGCACGCCGCGCAGACCGCCGCCCCCGTGCAGGCCGTGTCCGGCAAGACCGCGCAGTCCCTCCCGGACACGGCGGACAAGGCCGCCGCGCGGCCCGGCACGGATCTGCGCACCTACACGGTCCGCAGCGGCGACTACCTCTCGAAGATCGCCGACGAGCAGCGTGTCACCGGCGGCTGGCAGCGCCTCTACGACGACAACCGGCAGGCCGTCGGCGCCGATCCGTCGCTGATCCACCCGGGCCTGAAGCTCAGCCTCGGTGCGAAGGCCGCGCAGACCCGCACCGGGACCGCCGCCCCGCGGCACACCCCGGCGACCCCGGAGTCCACCCGGTCCGCCCGGACCCCGCAGTCCGCCCCGTCCTCCACGTCCACCGGTGTCTCCACGGGCTACACCCTCCCGGTGGCGGGCGCGGCCACCGGCACCGGCTATCACGTGCCGGGCGGCATGTGGTCCAGCGGCTACCACACCGGCGTCGACTTCGTCGTCCCGACCGGCACGTCCCTCAAGGCCGTCGCCGCGGGCACCGTCGTCTCCGCCGGCTGGGGCGGCGCGTACGGCAACCAGGTCGTCATCCGGCTGAACGACGGCTACTACGCCCAGTACGGCCACCTGTCCCAGCTCTCCGTCTCGGCCGGCCAGAGCGTCACCCCGGGCCAGCAGATAGGCCTGTCCGGCGCCACCGGCAACGTGACCGGCCCGCACCTGCACTTCGAGATCCGCACCACGCCGGACTACGGCTCCGACATCGACCCGGTCGGCTACCTCCGCCGGCACGGCCTCGCCGTGGGCTGACGCCCGGCCCCCGCACCGCCCGCCTGGCACGCCGTCGAAGGCCGGACCCCAACCCGGGGCCCGGCCTTCGGTGTTCCGGTTGCGCGGCGTTCAACGCGCCTGGCGACAGCCCTATTCCGGGGTTGGCGGATTCTTTAGGAGTGGCTCATCTCACCGTTAGTCAACCCCCGCCTACGGTCGCGTAGGTCACACCCGAAGGTGAATCATGATCCGACGTGGCAGACGATTCGAAGAATGACAACAGATCAGTGATCGGGTCGTACGTAGCGGTGGGGGACAGCTTCACCGAGGGCGTCGGCGACCCCGGCCCCGACGGGGCGTTCGTGGGCTGGGCCGACCGGTTCGCGGTCCTGCTCGCCGACCGGCGTCCCGAGGGCGACTTCCAGTACACCAATCTCGCCGTACGCGGCAAACTGCTGGACCAGGTCATGGCGGACCAGCTCCCCAGGGCCGTCGAACTGGCCCCGGACCTGGTCTCCTTCTGCGCGGGCGGCAACGACATCATCCGCCCGGGCACCGACCCCGACGAGGTGGCCGAGCGCTTCGAACGTGCCGTGGCCCGGCTCACCGAGACGGTCGGCACCGTGCTGGTGACGACCGGCTTCGACACCCGTGGCGTGCCCGTGCTCAAGCACCTGCGCGGCAAGATCGCCACGTACAACGGGCACGTCCGCGCCATCGCCGACCGGTACGGCTGCCCCGTGCTCGACCTGTGGTCCCTGAAGTCCGTGCAGGACCGCAGGGCCTGGGACCGCGACCGGCTGCACCTCTCGCCCGAGGGGCACACGCGCGTGGCCCTGCGGGCCGGGCAGGTCCTCGGCCTGGAGGTCCCGGCCGACCCGGAGCAGCCGTGGCCGCCGCTGCCGCCCCGGGGCACCCTGGAAATCCGCCGCGACGACGTGCACTGGGCCCGCGAGCACCTCGTCCCGTGGATCGGGCGCCGGCTGCGCGGGGAGTCCTCCGGCGACCACGTGACCGCCAAGGGCCTGCTGTCGCCGGACGACATCAGGATGCGGATCGCCACCGTGGCCTGACCTCATGGCCGGCCCACGCCCGGTACCGTCTGCCCCGCACACGCGGTGCGGGGCAGACGGTACCGGGCGTGGCGGCACGTTCGGCCTTGCCGCCCGCTGCTCACCGCCCACCGCCGCCCCGGGCACGAAGCCCGGCGCGTGCCCGGTGCGGGCTTGGGCGCATGCCGGTCCCGGGCTGCGGCGCGTGCCCGGTCCCGTGCTTCGGCGCCTGCGAGCTCCGGGGTTTGGGCGCCTGCCTGGTGCCGGTGCGGGCGCGTGCGCAGCCTGTCCGTCGGGGCGTGCCCGGTGCGGGTTTCGGTGCTTGCCCGGTCCTGCGCTTCGGTGCCTGTGCGCTCCCGGGTTTCGGCGCGTGCCCGGTGCTGCACTTCGACGCGTGCCCGGTCCGGGGCTTCGGTGCATGCCTGGTGCCGGTTCGGACGCGTGCGCAGCCTGTCCGTCGGGGCGTGCCCGGTGCGGGTTTCGGTGCTTGCCCGGTCCTGCACTTCGGTGCCTGTGCGCTCCCGGGTTTCGGCGCGTGCCCGGTGCGGGCTTGGGCGCGTGCCGGTCCAGCGCTTCGAAGCGCACTCAGCCTGCACTCCGGCGCGTGAGCGGTGCCGGTTTCGGTCCCTGCCCGGTCCCGCCCTTTCGGCGCATGCCGGTCGGCCCTTTCGGTGCCTGCGCGGTCTCGTTCCTCGGCGCGTGCCCGGTCCCGGTCCTGGGCCTCGGCGACTGCCCGGTGCGGGAATGTGCCGCCGGGGCGGTGTCGCCCGCTCCGGGCCCGGGTGGGCGCTCTCAGCGCTCGGGGCCGGCCAAGGTCTCGCGGTCCAGGCCGAGTTCCCGGGCGAGGGCGTCGTCCACCCACTCCTGGGCCCGGGCCCGTGGCACCCCGCCCGGGTAGGACGTCAGCTGTACGGCCAGACCGTCCAGCAGCGCGGTCAGCCGCAGCGCCGCGCCGGCCGGGTCCGCGCACACGAACTCACCGGCCGCCACGCCCTCGGCGATGACCTCCGCGATGGCCGCCTTCCACTGCCTGTCCAGCTCCCGGGTGACATCGCGGAGCGCGGGCTCGCGCAGGGCCACCGCCCAGCCCTCGATCCACAGCCGCCAGCCTTTGGCCTGCCCGGTCGGCGCGTACCAGCGCACCGCCGCCCGCAACCGGCGCAGCGCGGTCGTCCGGCGCCCCAGCAGCCCGCGCAGATGCGCGAGATCGTCCGCCGCCGCGTACGTGAAGGCGGCGGCGACCAGCTTCTCCTTCGTCGAGAAGTGGTACAGCACCAGCGCGTTGCTCACACCGAGGGTCGCGGCCACGTCGGCGATCCTGACCGCCGCCACGCCCCGCGCCTCGATCTGCTCGATGGCGGCCCGCAGCAGTTCCTCCTGCCGCTCCGCCACGCTCAACCGCACTCTCGCCACGCGGTCACCCTAGCCGTTGTCCCCGGGCGCCGAAGCCGTCCGGCGTCCGGTCCCGGCCCACGCCGTCCGCTCCCCTCCCGGGCTCGTCACCGGTACCAGCCGAAACGCTCCGCGATCAGCGGCAGCCGGTCGGCCGCCAGGGCGTGCGCGGCCGCCCGCGGGCTCGTCCCGTCGGCCGACGCGCGGTCGAGCGTCAGGCCGACCAGGGCGCGCATCGAGCGGCGGATATACGCGAACGCCTCCTCGGCGTCGGCACCGATGTCTCCGAACAGCGTCCACCACCACCAGGCGTTGGTGCCGGAGTTGACGACCACGTCCGGCAGCACCGTCACCCCGCGCGCGGCGAGCAGTTCCTCCGCCTCCGGTACGACCGGCATGTTGGCGGCCTCGACGATCCAACGGGCGCCGATCTCCTCCTGGTTCGCGGTGTCGATCGCGTACGAAACGGCCGCCGGCACCAGCACCTCCGCCTCCGTGGACAGCCAGGCGTCCCCGGACAGTTCGAGGTCGTCCGGGCCGAGCACCCGGCGGTCCACGGTGCCGTAGCCGTCCCGCGCGGCCAGCAGGGCCTCGACGTCGAGCCCCGCCGGGTTGGCGATCGTGCCCTTGACGTCGGCGACGGCCACCACCGTCAGGCCCGCGCGAACGAGGAAACGGGCGGTGGCCCCGCCCATCGTGCCGAGACCCTGTACGGCGACCCGGGTCCCCGCGTACGGCACCCCCGCCCGGTCCAGGGCCGTGAGCACCGACTCGGCGACCCCGCAGCCGCCCGCCAGCTCGTCGAGGCCGATGCCGTCCACCTCGACCGGGAAGGCGTCCGCGAGGCGCCCGCGGGCCGTCACCTCGTCGTCCAGCAGCGGATACACCGCCTGGACGGAGGAGACCAGCCCCGCCTCGGCGGCCGCGCGGTCCACCGTTTCCTGGCCGAGGCCGAGGTCCTCGCCGGTGGTCCAGCAGGTCTCGATGTACGGCCGCACGGCGCGCAGGTACCGCACGAGGAGCCCGTACGCCCCCGGGTCCCGCGGGTCGCAGTCGATGCCGCCCTTCGCGCCGCCGAGCGGGATGTAGCGGGCTCCGGGGCGGTAGTGCAGGGCCTCCTTCACGGTCATGCCGCGGGCGAGACCCGTCACCTCCTCCAGGGTGCAGCCCGGCCGCATCCGCAGTCCGCCGCTGGCCACGCCCCGCACCAGCCGGTCCACCACCAGGAAGCCCCGGCGGCCGGTGACGTGGTCGGTCCACACGAGCGACATCCAAGGGGCGGTCACGGGGTCTCCAAAAGGGGCCGGGGCGCAGCTCCGAGGCTGCCGGCCGGACGGTGCGACAGCGCGTGATACTGAATGGTGGGTCAGTATTCGGACCCGGTCCGGCAGCTGTCAACGTGCTCGGCGGAAGCCCGCTGACGGCAGTCGGCACCCCGGCACGTCGGGACTGCCGGCCGGGCCGACCATAATGGAAACCTCACCCACTCCACGGGAGGTACCGTGACCGGTCTGCGTTCCCCGAATACCGGGCTCCGCGCGCTGCGGCCCGCGGCCTTCGGCGCGGACCCGGGCGGCGAGCGCCTGGCACGCATCCGCCGCTCGCCCCACTTCAAGGACGGTGTCTTCCAGAACCCGGGCGGCCCCGCACGCACCCGCCCCGCCGGCTCCACGCTCGACGTGGCCAAGGTGTTCCTCGACAAGGACACCCGGCCCCTGCGCGCCCCCAGGGGCACCGTCCCGGTGCACCCCACGACCTACGCCGACCTGGCCCGGCCGCCCGTCACCGGCCTCCGGCTCACGTGGGTGGGCCACTCCAGCGTGCTCGTGGAGATCGACGGGCACCGGGTCCTGTTCGACCCCGTCTGGGGCGAGCGCTGCTCCCCGTTCCCGTTCGCCGGGCCCAAGCGGCTGCACCCGGTGCCGCTGCCCCTGGCCGCGCTGGGACCGGTCGACGTCGTCGTCATCTCCCACGACCACTACGACCACCTGGACCTGCCCACGATCAAGGCGCTGGCCGGCACCGACACGCTGTTCGCCGTACCGCTGGGCGTGGGCGCCCACCTGGAACACTGGGGCGTCTCCCCGGACCGGCTCCGCGAGCTGGACTGGCACGAGTCCACCCGGATCGGCGGCCTCACCCTCACCGCCACACCGGCCCGCCACTTCTGCGGCCGGGGCCTGCGCAACACCCAGCACACCCTCTGGGCGTCCTGGGCCGTCGCCGGCGAGGAGCACCGGATCTACCACAGCGGTGACACCGGCTATTTCGACGGCTTCAAGGACATCGGCGCCGGGCACGGCCCGTTCGACGCCACGATGATCCAGGTCGGGGCGTACAGCGAGTTCTGGACCGAGATCCACATGACTCCGGAAGAAGGCGTGCGCGCCCACCTCGACCTCCAGGGCGGGGTGCCGCACGGCGTGCTCCTGCCGATCCACTGGGGCACCTTCAACCTGGCCCCGCACCCCTGGGCCGAGCCGGGCGAGTGGATGCTGGCCGCGGCCGGGGCGGTGGGACAGGCGGCGGCCTTCCCCGTTCCGGGCCAGTCCTTCGAGCCTGCCGGCGTCCTCCCCACGCGCCCCTGGTGGCGGGATGTGTCCCTGCCGCTGAACCGCGAGTGGCCGGTTCCGGAGATCACCGCGGTGGCGCCCCGTGGGGACCTCGACTTCGTGGGCGAGGTCTGACCACGGGCGGACCCGGACAGGCGGGGGTGCGTCGGCTCCTCTCAGGGCAGTGGGGCCGCCGCGTGCGGTGATCCACAACTCGTACCACTCCTCGTGCGTGAGGTCCGGCTCGCGGGAGACCGCGTCCCCGCAGGCGCCGATGCGCTCGGGGCGGGTGGTGCCGACGACGGGGGTGATGCCCGTCGGGTGCCGCTGGAGCCACCACAGGAGGATGGTCTCCGGTGTGGTGTCCTTGCGCCGGGCGAGGTCCGCGACGAGCCGGTTCACCGTCGTGTCCGTGCGGGTGGTGAAGCGGCCGCGGGCGAGCGGGCCCCAGGCCTGTAGCCGGACGCCGTTGGCCGCGCAGCACTCCAGCGTGCCCGTCGTGAAGCCGTTCCGCGTGGCGTCCGGTGTGTTGAACAGGACGCCCGCCTCCAGCCGGTCCCGCTGGGCGAGGCTCATCTCCAGCTGGTTGACGACCAGCGGGACGTCGACGTGGGCCTGGAGGGCGGCGATCTGCGGGCCGCTCATGTTGGAGACGCCGAACTGCCGGACCAGTCCCTGGGCGTGCAGAGCGGTCAGCGCCTCGGCGATCTCGACGGGATCGGCCAGGGGGTCGGGCCGGTGCAGGAGGAGGACGTCCAGGACGTCCGTGCGCAGGCGGACGAGGCTCTCCTCGACACGCCGCAGGATGCTCGCTCCTCGCAGGTCGTAGTGCCCGGGCCGGCCGCCGTCGGGCAGCCGGATGCCGCACTTGGTCTGGAGGACGATGCGTTCCCGCAGTCCGTGGCTGCGGGCGAGCACCTCGCCGAAGACGGCCTCCGACTTGCCGTACCGGTAGATGTCGGCGTGGTCGAAGGCCGTGATGCCGGCGGCCAGGGCCGCCTCGATCGCGGTCTCGGCGTGCTGGACGTCCTCGGCCGTGTACGGCTCCGTGTCCCAGCCGCCACCGAGTCCCATGCAGCCGTGGACCAGCTTGTGCGCGCGTATGTCGGTCTCTGCCGCCATGGCGGTCTCCGTGGGTGAGTGCGGGTGGTGGCGGGGCGGTCAGGCGCGAAGGGTGCCGGCGAGCATCTCGGCGACGGCCAGGACCGGCAGTTGTGTGTTGGAAGCCGTGCAGCACCGCCTCCTACTAGCCGTGCAGGTACCGCCGGATGAAGCGGGCGCCCGCCACCTGGAACACCAGCGGCTTGAGGTGGGCGAGATCCCGGCCCTCGGTGCCGGGCGGCGGATATAGCCGGTCGGGGAGCAGATCCAGGCAGGAGTCGGAGAGGAAGTACACGTCCACGCCGTCCCTCCGGAGCCGGTGGGCCCGGGTGGTCAGCTCCAGGGTGATCTCGGCCGGGTGGTCCGGCCACACCTTGGGGTCCGGCACGAGCGGGACGCAGTGTGCGGGACGCGGTGTTCGTCGAGGTAGGGGAGGTCCTCGATCGGATGGTCGCGCCGCAGCGTGTCGAGGAGTCCGTGCGCGGGGGTGACCAGCGAGACGCGGTGACCGTGTGCGGCGTACTCCCGCGACAGATTCCACACCAGCGGGGACAGCCCGCCGCGCATCAGACGGTTGTCGAACCCGCCGCACTCGAAGGCGAAGTGGATGATGTGCCTGCGCCCGCGCCTCACCGGTTCCCCGCGGCCCGCGCACGCGCCGCGCGCAGACCCGGCAGGTCGATGAACTCGGTGTGGGTGCCGACGCTCCCGCACACGAACGCCCCGGCCACCGAACCGCTCAGCACGCAGTCCTCCAGTGCTTGGCCGTCGAAGTAGGAGTGCAGGAACGCGGTGACGAAGGCGTCGCCGGCCCCGTTGCTGTCCACCACCGGACGCTCGGGGCGTACGGCGGGGAAGTGGCGGATCGTGTCGTCGCCGCGCTCGAGCAGGTAGCAGCCCTCGGCGCCGTCGGTCGCGATCACGAACCGGGCCCGGCCCTCGTCGACGATGGTCCGCAGCACGGTGTCCAGCCGGTCGTGGACGGCCGCGGCGCTCAGGAAGACGTAGTCGGAGTTGAGCGCGTAGTGGCGGTGGTGCGGGTTGTGTCCGTCCCAGTCGTGCAGGTCGGTGGAGCTGGTCACGCCAAGGCGGTGGATGTCCTCGTACATGTCCTGGTTGTGGCCGATGATCGACATGTGGACATGGGCCGACCGCTCCAGGAAGGGCAGGTAGAAGTCGCGCGGCAGTCTGAGGTCGGCGGGGTGGCGGCCGTCGTAGAACGAGAAGCGGCGGCCCCGCGGGTCCACGAGGTTCGCCGAACGCGGGGTGCCGTGGGGCGAGTGGAGGTGGCTGAAGTCGAGGCCGTGACGGGCGTAGTGCTCCAGCACCAGACGGCCCTGCGGGTCGTCGCCGAGGAAGTCGACGAACTTGGTGCGCAGGCCGAGCGCGTGCCAGCCGAGTGCCACACCGTTGCCGGTGTGCCCGACGTAGTCCTTCAGCGGCTCCACGAAGACCGAGTCGCCCGGCGGCACGCGCAACTCGTCCACGGGCACGATGGTGTCCACGCCGACCCCGCCGACCACCAGGACGTCGTAGTCGCGCGGATGCTGTTCACGCTGGTGGGGTTCGGGCAGGATCATGCGCTCACTCCTTCGGCTACATGCTGAATCCGTCCATCCTCCAGGACGACCGCCCCGTCGATGTCGGCGTCGGCCGGCACCACCGCGCCGGGCAGCACCACGCTGCGCCGCACCCGGGCGCCCGCGCCGACCCCGACCCCGGGGAAGAGCACGCTGTCCGCCACGAGTCCCGCGTTGACGAGGTCCGACGGGAACACCGACGCGCGCACCCCGGGGGCGTCGCGGACCCAGCGCAGGCCGGTCTCCGGCCGCACCGTCCGGAGCATCCGCCCTGATCGCCTTCACCGACCCGCCCCTGACCACGATCCGCAAGCCGGTGCCGCGATAGGCCAGGCCGCGGTGCGCGCGCTGCTGGAGGAGGTTGCAGGGCCTCGAACGGCCTCGGGGAACATCGGTACAGCGGTTGGCGCTGAGAACGATCATGATCCGATCGGTGCGAGCGTCCTGACGCGGTTCTCGTACTCGCGGCGGGCCTTGCGCTAAGCCGGGATGACCCTACGGCGAGGCCAGGGCTACACCCTGCCCGTCAGCGCCGTCCCTGCCGTGCACCGCATAGCCGCTCCCCACGACCGGCCTCAAGTCCATGATCGTCGGCTTGGCGTCAACCGTTGTACCGCAAGGCCGATTCCGAAACCGCGGTCCAGGCGAACGCAACCCGTGTCATGCCGCTCACCTGCCGGCCGCGATCAAGGGCACCGAATGGATCGGCGTGCTCACGCCTCGTCCCCGTCGTCCTCATCAAGCTCCGACCCGTCCGGATCGCGCAGCGGGCCCAGGGCACCGGCTGCCGGAGTGGAGGCGGTGAATCTGTAGCGGCCGAGCAGGTTCAGGTTGCGGTGCTTGAGCCGGGAGAGCCGAGCGATGTCCTCCTCGCGAAGTTCGTGGCCCTCGGCCTGTAGCCGGGCGACTGCGGCGTCGATGTATTTCGTTGTCCACAGCACGATGGCGTTGAGGACCAGCCCGAGCGCGCCGACCTGGTCCTCCATCCCGTCGCGGTACGCCTGGTGGATGGTGCCGCGCTTGCCGTGGCACACGTCGCGGGCGAGCTTGTGCGGGACTCCTGCACGGTGAGCGTGCAGGAAGTCTGCCAGGGCGGCGGTGCGTTCGGTGTTGCTGGTGTAGGGCCGTGGGTAGGCCCATTCGTCGAGCAGGGTGCGATTGCGGGGGTGCTGGGACCTGGCCCGCAAACGCGAGGCGTTCGCCGAGTACGGGGCGCATCGCCAAGACCGAGCACCTGCTCCGCGTGGTCGACCCGCGCGACCATGATCGTTCTCAGCCGATCAGTCAAGGCCATGGTGTCACCATCCGTGACATTCGGCGGGGGTGGGGGCGCCTGCGCGGAAGCGGGAAGCGCGCGCGGGCCACGGCAGGAGGCGTGCGTCCGCCGGACGGCGGCCAGGAACCGCCCCTCGGCCCGCTCCGCCCCACCTTCTCTTTCCGACCGCTTTGGACCAGCTCTTTTCGCCGACTTCCGAATCGGCCCAGTTGTTCAGTCGAGTTATCGGTCCGGCGTACGACGCTTAATACCAGAGCGGGACGCTCCTCGGGGGAGTTTGTCAACTGCCCACCGCACATGAGGCTCTGGCGACTACGGTGAGTGTCCGTCGGGCGACGCGCGGCCGGGTTTCCCGGTTCCGTCGCCGACGGCGCGGTGACGCACGTCCGAAGCGCGCACCGCAGGACACCCCCAGGCCCGACGGACCAGTACGAGGACGCAGATGTCTCACCTCCGAGCACCGGCCACCCGTGCCGAACGCCGCGAGGGCGGCCGGCACGGGCGGCCGGTCGCCCGACCCGCTCCCGCACTGCCCGAGACGCACATACGGCCGCAGCTCATGCGGCTCGCCGTCCTGCCGCCCCTCGCCGTCGCCCTCGGCGCCACCGCCGCCGTCCTCTTCAGCATCCGCTCCACCGGCGTACGCACCGGGCCCACCCTGTGGGCCGTGCTCGCCGGAGCGGTCACCGTGGCCGTCGCCGGCATCCTCATCGCCGCCGTGGCCGCCGACCGCGCCGCCCGCTCGGTCGCCGACCGCGTCGACGCCCTGCGCCGCACGGCCGCGCTCGGCGAGGCCGACCTGCACGACCTGGTCGACGCGCTGCGCCAGGGGGAGACCCCGCCCCAGCGCGGCCCGCGCCGCCGGCCGCCCGCGGACGCCGACGACTTCGAACTGCTCGCCGCCGACCTGGCCCGCGCGCACGACGGCGCCGTCACCGCCGTCGTGCGCGCCGCCCAGCTCTCCAGCCAGGCGGGCAGCGAGCAGAAACTCGAGGTCTTCGTCAACCTCGCGCGCCGGCTCCAGTCCCTCGTGCACCGCGAGATCTCCATCCTCGACGACCTCGAGAACGAGATCGAGGACCCCGACCTCCTCAAGGGCCTGTTCCACGTCGACCACCTGGCCACCCGCATCCGGCGGCACGCCGAGAACCTCGCCGTGCTCGGCGGCGCGGTCTCCCGGCGTCAGTGGAGCAACCCGGTCGACATGACCGAGCTGCTGCGTTCCGCCATCGCCGAGGTCGAGCAGTACTCCCGGGTGAAACTGGTGCCGCCGGTCGCGGGCGAACTGCGCGGTCACGCCGTCGCCGACGTCATCCACCTGCTCGCCGAACTCATCGAGAACGCCACGGTGTTCTCGGCCCCGCACACCCCGGTGCTGCTGCGCGCCAGCCTCGTCACCGCCGGGCTCGCCGTGGAGGTCGAGGACCGCGGGCTCGGCATGCCCGTCACCGAGCAGAACCGGATGAACGCCCTGCTCGCCGACCCCGACCAGGTCAACGTCGCCAGCCTGCTGGCCGACGGCCGGATCGGCCTCTACGTCGTCTCCCAGCTCGCCCGCAGGCACGGCATCCACGTCCGGCTCCAGAGCAACATCTACGGCGGGGTGCAGGCCGTCCTCGTCGTCCCGCAGGCCTTGCTGGGCAGTGCGCCGGCCGCTCTGGGCGCGGACGCCGTGGCGCCACAGCCGCAGACACCGGGCGGCGTGATTCCCGGCCAGGGCGGTGCCGGGCAGGTGGGCACAGCGGTGCCGACGGCTGCCGCGGACCTGCCCGGCGCCGGGAGCATGGCCCGGGCCGGGAGCCCGCGCGTCGCGGGAGGCCCGGCTGTGACGGGCAGCGCGGCCGGGCCGGAAGGTGACGCCGGACCGGAGGGTGACGCCGGGAGTGGCTTCGCCGCCGCGGACGCGCCCGAGGCCGGGGCGGGTGCCGGGCAGGCTCCGCCCACCGGACGACGGCGGCACGCCCAGCGCGGACCCGGGCGACGCGGGGCGGAGAGCGGAGCCGGACCGGCCGGCGCCGACAACGGTTCCGGGCGGCGTACCGCCGAGGACGCCGGACACGTACGCCACGGCGGTGCCCCGGCACCGCTCCCCGTGCGCGGAGCCCAGCAGGCGCGGCCCACCCCCGCCGCGGCCCTGCCCGGTGTCAGCGCCGGGGACCGGCCGGTCGTGGAGGCGCATGCCGGCATCCTGCCCACCCCGCGCGCCGACGCCGTGCGCGGCACCATGGGCAAACCCCGGCTGCCCCGCCGCCGCGCCCAGGAACACCTCGTGCCCCAGCTGCGCGGCGGCCCCGCACCCCGCCAGGACACCGACACCGTCGCCGGCCACGACCCCGGTCTGATGGCCGCCTTCCAGCGCGGAATCGGACTCGCCGAGGCCCGGCAGCACCTGGACCCGACGTACGACGACCCGGCGACCGGGCAGGCCCCGGTCATGGAGCCTTCCGGCATGGGTTCGGACCACAGCATGAGTTCGGACCACAGCATGAGTTCGGACCACAGCATGGGTTCGCACCACATGGGTCCGCCCCCCACCCCCCAGCCGCACGCCCATGTGCCCGTGCCCGTGCCCGAAGGCACCCGGGGCACCGGCCGGACCGGGGGGAGCGCGTCGGCCGGATGACCGCCCCCGCACGCGTACGCCCCGCCCCCACCCCCAGCGCGCCCCCACACCTTCGTACCGCAAGGAGTCGATCCACCATGGCGAGCGAAGCGCCGACCGCCCACGCATCCGACCTCGACTGGCTGCTGAGCGGCCTCGTGCAGCGCGTGCCCCACACCAGCAGCGCGGTGCTCCTGTCCTGTGACGGACTGGTCAAGTCCGTGCACGGCCTCGACCACGACAGCGCCGACCACATGGCGGCCCTGGCCTCCGGCCTGTACTCCCTCGGCCGCAGCGCGGGCATCCGGTTCGGCGACGGCGGTGACGTGCGCCAGGTCGTCGTCGAACTCGACTCCACGCTGCTGTTCGTCACCACCGCCGGCTCCGGCACCTGCCTCGCCGTGCTCGCCGGCCGGGAGGCCGACGCGGCGGTGCTGGGCTACGAGATGGCGATGCTGGTCAAGAGCGTCCGCCCCTACCTGGTGACCGCGCCCCGGCAGCACACCGCCGATCCCACGGCGACGAGGCCTTGAGCGTGACCGCGGCCGGTGACGGGCCCTGGCTGGACGCCGCGGCCGGCCGCCTGGTGCGGCCGTTCACGGTCAGCAACGGCCGTACCAGACCCAGCGTCGCCCTCGACCTGATGTCACAGGTGATGTCCACCGGCGTCACCCCGCTGGGCTACCTCGGGCCCGAACACGCGCAGGCCCTCGACCTGTGCCGCGCGCCCGTCTCGGTCGCCGAGCTGGCCGCCCAGCTCGGGCTGCCCGCCGTGGTGACCAAGGTGCTCCTGTCGGACCTGGTCGACTGCGGGGCGCTGACCACCAAGCCGCCCGCCTACCGCCACACTCCCACTGACCGGTCTCTGCTGGAGGCAGTGCTCGATGGACTACGACGACAGCTGTGACCCGTTCCCCACCGCGCTCAAAATTCTCGTCGCGGGCGGGTTCGGGGTCGGCAAGACGACCTTCGTGGGCGCGGTCAGCGAGATCGCGCCGCTCAGCACGGAGGAGCTGCTCACCACGGTCAGTGTCGGCACGGACAGTCTCGACGGCATCGAGAACAAGATGGAGACCACCGTCGCCATGGACTTCGGCCGGATCACCCTCGATCCGCAGCACGTCCTGTACCTGTTCGGCACACCGGGGCAGGAGCGGTTCTGGTTCATGTGGGACGAGCTGTCCGAGGGCGCGCTCGGCGCGGTCATCCTCGCCGACACCCGGCGTCTGGAGGACTGCTTCGCCGCCGTGGACTTCTTCGAGGAGCGCGGGCTCGCCTTCGTCGTCGCCGTCAACGAGTTCGACGGCTCCCACCGCTACGACGCCGAGGAGGTGCGCTCCGCCATCGACCTCGACCCGCAGGTGCCGGTGGTCCGCTGCGACGCCCGGATCTCCAGCTCCGGCGTCCAGACCCTGCTCACCCTCGTACGCCATCTCCTCGCCCACGCCCCGGGGACCGCGCCCACCCACGGCGCCCACAGGTGATCCAGCCCTACCAGTACGGAGCCCCTCTATGAGGTACGCCCACAGCGACGGAGCCCGGCCATGAGCTACGAGCCGCCCCGGCCGGTCCGGGGCCTGCTGCTCACCCCCGAGGACAAGGAGGCCCCCGCCCGCGTCCACCGGCTGCGCCGGCTTGGCCTGGCGGACCGGCCCGACGCCGTGCTGGACGCCTTCGCCGGGCACCTCGCCCAGCTCACCGGCGCGCCGTACGCCATGGTGAACTTCGTCGGCGAGGACCACCAGTTCTTCGCGGGCCTGAGTGCCCCGGCCACCGCCCCGGTGGTACGGGAGGACGGCGGCAGGGCCCTCATCGGCCGGGTGCTCCCGCGCGACCATGGGTTCTGCCCCCATGTGGTGGTACGCCACAAAGCACTGGTTCTGGAGGACGTCCGCGACTATCCCCGGTTCGCGGGCAACCCGATCGTCGACGCGTACGGCATCCGTTCATATCTCGGCGCCCCACTCATCGACCACTCCGGTATGGCGCTCGGCACTGTGTGCGCCGCCGACATGGCGCCCCGCGCCTGGGGCAGGCCGGGCCTGGAGACCATCAAGGGGCTGGCCGCCGATCTCGTCGTACGCCTCGAACGGAGTGCGGCGGACGGCCTGCCCCTGTGATCCGAAGGACGGCGGGAGGAGCCTGAAGGAAAGCTGAGGCGGCGGTTAAGAAAAGCTCGATGGACCCCGGCCCGCGCATACGGCAGATTGCAGGGTGATTCCACCCCTCCGACCCGGTGCCGGGCTGCTTCGGCATGCCCGCGGACCGGGTCTCACCCACAGGAGCCGTAGCGTTGAAGGCGCTGGTCAAGGAGAAGGCGGAGCCGGGACTCCGGCTGACGGACGTACCGGAGCCCGTCATCGGCCCCGGTGACGTACTGATCAAGGTCATGCGGACCGGTATCTGCGGCACCGACCTGCACATCCGGGCCTGGGACGGCTGGGCGCAGCAGGCGATCCGCACACCGCTCGTGATCGGACACGAGTTCGTCGGGCAGGTCGTCGAGACCGGGCGGGACGTGGCCGACATCCGCATCGGCGACCGGGTCAGCGGCGAGGGCCACCTGGTGTGCGGCAAGTGCCGCAACTGCCTGGCCGGCCGCCGCCACCTGTGCCGGGCCACCGTCGGCCTCGGCGTCGGCCGCGACGGCGCGTTCGCGGAGTACGTCGCGCTGCCCGCGGCCAACGTCTGGGTGCACCGGATCCCCGTCGACCTCGACGTCGCCGCGATCTTCGACCCGTTCGGCAACGCGGTGCACACCGCGCTGTCCTTCCCGCTGGTCGGCGAGGACGTCCTGATCACCGGCGCCGGCCCCATCGGCCTGATGGCCGCCGCGGTGGCCCGGCACGCCGGTGCCCGCAACGTCGTCATCACCGACGTCAGCGAGGAGCGCCTGGAGCTGGCCCGCAAGATCGGCGTCAGCCTCGCCCTGAACGTCGCCGAGACCTCGATCGCGCAGGGGCAGCGGGAGCTGGGGCTGCGCGAGGGCTTCGACATCGGCCTGGAGATGTCCGGCCGTCCCGAGGCCATGCGGGACATGATCGGCAACATGACGCACGGCGGCCGGATCGCCATGCTCGGCCTGCCCGCGCAGGAGTTCCCGGTCGACTGGGCGCGGATCGTCACTTCGATGATCACCATCAAGGGCATCTACGGCCGGGAGATGTTCGAGACCTGGTACGCGATGTCGGTGCTGCTGGAGGGCGGTCTGGATCTCGCCCCCGTGATCACCGGCCGGTACGGGTACCGCGACTTCGAGGCGGCCTTCGCCGACGCCGCCGGCGGCAAGGGCGGCAAAGTCGTCCTCGACTGGACCGTGTAGCCCGCACCGGACCCGACTCCCCTTCTCCGTCAGCGTCTTCAGGAGCACCCCATGTTCGACACCGTCCGCGACGACCTGCGCGCCACCCTCGACGAGATCCGCGCCGCCGGTCTGCACAAGCCCGAGCGGGTCATCGGCACCCCGCAGTCCGCGACCGTCGGCGTCACCGCCGGCGGCCGTCCCGGCGAGGTCCTCAACTTCTGCGCCAACAACTACCTCGGCCTGGCCGACCACCCCGAGGTGATCGCCGCCGCCCACGAGGCGCTGGACCGCTGGGGCTACGGCATGGCCTCCGTCCGCTTCATCTGCGGCACCCAGGAGGTGCACAAGGAGCTGGAGGCCCGGCTGTCGGCGTTCCTCGGCCAGGAGGACACGATCCTGTACTCCTCCTGCTTCGACGCCAACGGCGGTGTCTTCGAGACCCTGCTCGGCGAGGAGGACGCGGTGATCTCCGACGCCCTCAACCACGCCTCCATCATCGACGGCATCCGCCTGTCGAAGGCCCGCCGCTTCCGCTACGCCAACCGCGACCTCGCGGACCTGGAGACCAAGCTCAAGGAGGCGTCCGACGCCCGGCGCCGCCTGATCGTCACCGACGGCGTCTTCTCCATGGACGGCTACGTGGCCCCGCTGCGCGAGATCTGCGACCTCGCCGACCGCTACGACGCCATGGTCATGGTCGACGACTCGCACGCCGTCGGCTTCGTCGGCCCCTCCGGCCGCGGCACCCCCGAACTGCACGGCGTCATGGACCGCGTCGACATCATCACCGGCACCCTCGGCAAGGCCCTCGGCGGCGCCTCCGGCGGTTACGTCGCCGCCCGCGCCGAGATCGTCGCCCTGCTGCGCCAGCGCTCCCGCCCCTACCTGTTCTCCAACACCCTCGCCCCGGTGATCGCCGCCGCCTCCCTGAAGGTCCTCGACCTGCTGGAGTCGGCCGACGACCTGCGGGTCCGGCTCGCCGAGAACACCGCGCTGTTCCGCCGCCGTATGACCGGGGAGGGCTTCGACATCCTCCCCGGCGACCACGCCATCGCCCCCGTCATGATCGGTGACGCGGCGAAGGCGGCCCGCATGGCCGAGCTGCTGCTTGAGCGCGGCGTCTACGTGATCGGCTTCTCCTACCCGGTCGTCCCGCAGGACCGGGCCCGCATCCGCGTCCAGCTGTCCGCCGCACACTCCACGCAGGACGTCGACCGCGCGGTCGACGCGTTCGTCGCCGCGCGCGCCGAACTGGAGGCCTGAGCGGGCCGGACACCCTGGGATAATCGGGGGCATGATCGAGGCACGGCGGCTCCACATCCTCCGCGCGGTGGCCGACCACCGCACGGTCACCGCGGCGGCCGCCGCGCTCTACCTCACCCCCTCGGCCGTCTCCCAGCAGCTGACGGCGCTGGAGCAGGAGACCGGCCACCGGCTGGTCGAGCGCGGCGCCAAGGGGGTCCGGCTCACCCCGGCCGGTGAGATCCTGCTCAGCCACACCAACGCGGTCCTCGCCCAGCTGGAGCGGGCCGAGGCCGAGCTGGCCGCCTACGGTTCGGGTGAGGCGGGCACGGTCACCGTTGCGGCGTTCGCGACGGGCATCGCCCAGGTCGTGGCCCCCGCGGTGGCCCGCCTCGCGGCCTCGGCGCCCGGCATCCGGATCCGGGTCCAGGACGCGGAGGGCGACGCCAGCCTGCCCATGGTGCTGGACCGGCAGGTCGACGTCGCGGTCGCCGTCGAGTACCGGGGCGCCCCGGCCGCGGGCGATCCCCGCCTGACCCATGTCCCGCTGTACGCCGAGCCGTTCGACGCGGTCGTCCCCCTGGGGCACCGGCTGGCGGACGCCCGCGAGGTCCCCCTCGCCGACCTGGCCAAGGACCCGTGGATCGGCCCGTACCCCGGCAACCCCTGCCACGACGTGGTCGTCCTGGCCTGTGAGAGCGCCGGTTTCCAGCCCCGCCTGGAACACTCCTCCGACGACTTCCGCGCCGTCGTCGCCCTGGCCTCGGCCGACGCCGGCGTCGCCCTCGTACCGCGCTCCGCGCTGCGCGGCATGGACCTCTCCGGCGTCGTCGTGCGGCCCGTCGACGGCGTCGCTCCGACCCGCAGGGTCTTCGCCGCCGTACGCCGCGGGGCGGAGGGGCACCCGCTGATCCGCCCGGTGCTCGAGGCCCTGGGCGAGGCCGCGCAGGCGTGAGGACTCCGCAACCCGCCCGTCTCATCCGCGGGATAGCGTCCCGGATATGAGAACCGAGGACACCGTCGATCACCTCATCGGTGCCCGGCTGGCCGAGCTGCGCGCCCAGCACGGCTTGACCCTGGGCGAGTTGGCGGAGCGCAGCGGAGTGAGCCGGTCCACCCTGTCCCGCGCCGAACGGGCGGAGACGAGCCCCACCGCCGCCCTCCTGAACCGGCTCTGCCACGTCTACGGCCGCACGATGTCCCAGCTGCTCAGCGAGGTCGAGGCGGAACCGGCAGCGCTGGTGCCGGCCGCCGGCCAGCAGGTGTGGGAGGACCGCGCCTCCGGGTTCGTCCGCCGGTCCGTGTCGCCGCCGCACGCCGCACTGCGCGGCGAACTGGTCGAGGGCCGTCTCTCCGCCGGCGCGGACATCGCCTACGACCGCCCGCCCGTGCCCGGCCTGGAACAGCACCTGTGGCTGCTGGAGGGGGCCCTGGAGGTGACCGTCGGCGACCGGGTCCACCGGCTCGGCGCGGGCGACTGCCTGCGGATGCGCGTCCACGGCGCGACCCGGTTCCGCTGCGCCGGCCCGGGCTCGGCGCGGTATGTGCTGGCGGTGGTACGGCCGTGAGGCTGGAGCGCTGGGACGGAGCCCGCGTCCGCGAACGGGCCGACGACCTGGCGGTACTGCTGACCGACACCGTGGCCTCGGGCGCCTCCGTCGGCTTCCTCGCGCCGCTCGGCCACGCGGAGGCGGTCGCCTGGTGGCGGGAGCGGGCGGACGCCGTCCGTGCGGGCCACGTCGGCGTCTGGGCGGCCGTGGACCCCAGGGACCGGGTGGCCGGCACGGTCGGCCTGGCCTTCCCCGGCAAGCCGAACAGCCGGCACCGCGCGGAACTCGTCAAGCTGATGGTGCACCGCCGCGCGCGCGGCCGGGGACTGGGCCGCCGGCTGCTCGCCACCGCCGAGGACGCGGCCGTGGCCGGCGGGATCACCCTGCTCCACCTCGACACCGAGACCGGCAGCCCCGCCGAGGAGCTGTACCGCTCGGCCGGCTGGACCGTGGCCGGCACCATCCCCGACTACGCGGCCGCCCCGGCGGGCGGGCTGCGGCCGACGACGCTGTACTACAAACGGCTCCCGGGGTGACTGTCAGTGGCAGGAGCTACGGTGCGTGGCATGCCGGATGCAGAAGACGTACGCCGCATTGCCCTGTCCCTGCCGGAGACCACGGAGAAGACCGCCTGGAACATGCCCACCTTCCGGGTGGCGGGGAAGATGTTCGCGACCCTGCCCGAGGAAGAGACCTCCATCGCCGTGCGCTGCCCCAGGGAGGAGCGCGAGGAACTGGTGCTGGCCGAACCGGAGAAGTTCTGGGTCGCCGGCCACGAGGCGCAGTTCGCCTGGGTGAGAGCGAGACTCGCCGCCCTGGAGGACGAGGAGGAGCTGCGGGACATCCTCACCGACTCCTGGCGTCAGGCCGCCCCGCCCCGACTCCTGGACGCCCACCCCGAGTTGCTCCTGTCCGGGGGGTCCTTGGCGTCCGGCGAGTCCGGGGAGTGAAAATCCCGGTGCGCGCGGCCGGGGCGTGACAGGATCCCGCGCGACGGCACCGGGTCCGGGCGGTACCGGGGCGCGGGGGAGCGTGCGGCGTGGGTAAGCGGTCGGACCGCGGGGGAGCGGCGGCGCCGGGGCCGGACTGCGGGCGGCCGGCCGGCTCCACTACGGGGAGGGGAGCACGGGGCGTGACGGGAACCGGCGCACGACGCGGCAGCGCCGTACGGGATGTACGCGGCGCCGCGGCCGGCGGCCCGGCCGTCTGGTCGCGGGACTTCGCACTGTTCTTCGTGGCCCGGGCCGTCGCCCGCCTCGGCGACACCATGCTGCCCGTGGCCCTCGCCACCGGCCTGCTGGAGCAGGGCTACGGCGCCGGCGCGGTCGGTCTCGCCATGGCCGCCACGACCGCCGCGTTCGCCGGGCTGGTCGTCTTCGGCGGGGTCATCGCCGACCGGTTCAGCACCCGGAAACTGATGATCGGCGCCGATCTGGTCCGGCTCGGCACCCAGTCGCTCGCCGCGGGCCTGTTCTTCACCGGGCATGTGGTGCTGTGGCAGATCTGCGCCATCGGGGTCGTCAACGGTATCGCCGGGGCCGTCTTCCAGCCGGGCGTGGCCAGTACGGTGCCCCGGCTCGCCGCCGACATCCAGGGCGCGAACGGCGCGATCCGTATCGCCGAGTCCGCCGCCCAGCTCGCCGGCCCGGCCGTCGCCGGCGTCCTCGTCGCTCTCGCCTCGCCCGGCGGTGTCTTCGCCGCGCACGCCGCCACCTACACGGTCAGCGCCCTGTGCCTGCTGCTGCTCCGGCTGCCCCCGCTGCCCGCGGGCGTCCGCGCCGCCACCGGCTCCGGCATGCGGGCCTTCCGCGCCGATCTCGTCGACGGCTGGCGGGAGTTCCGTGCCCGCACGTGGTTGTGGGGCGTGATCGCCGTCTGGTGCCTCTACATGATCGCCGTATGGGGTCCGGCCGTCCCGCTGGTGGCCACGGAGGTCGTCGGGCAGCACGGCCCGGGCGCCTACGGTCTGGTCAACTCGGCCCTGGGCGGGGGTACGGTGATCGGCGGCCTGATCGCCCTCCGGCTGCGGCCCCGCCGCATGCTCCGGGCGGGCGCCGTCGCCCTGTTCGCCTTCTTCGGCTTCCCGGCGGCCGTCGGGGCGGGACTCGGCGTACCGGCCATGGCGGCCGGGGCCGCGCTCGCCGGTGCCGGGATGTCGTTCTGGGGTGTCATGTGGGCGACCAGCGTGCAGACCCAGGTCCCGGCCGACGTCCTCAACCGCATCCACGCCTACGACGTGGCCGGTTCGCTCGCCATGATGCCCATCGGCCAGGCCCTCGCCGGCCCCGCGGCCGGGGCACTGGGCGCCGGCCACGTCCTGCTGATCGCCGGCGCGGTGAGCCTGGTCGTGGCGGCGGCCCTGCTAGCGGTCCCGGCGATACGCGACCTGGTCCGAGCCGACGCGGACACCCCCGCCCGCTGAGAGACCGGCCCGAGGCCCGTGCGCGCGGCTTCCCTCCGTGCCGTCACACGCCGGTGGCCGGGGCGGTGGTGCGTCCGGCGCCCAGGTAGCCGGCGATCCGCCG
Source organism: Streptomyces sp. NPDC006309 (assembly GCF_040613095.1). Classification (NCBI taxonomy): domain Bacteria; kingdom Bacillati; phylum Actinomycetota; class Actinomycetes; order Kitasatosporales; family Streptomycetaceae; genus Streptomyces; species Streptomyces sp. NPDC006309. Next base: position 117,999 of record NZ_JBEXRO010000008.1, read on the forward strand.
CCGCAGGCCCGCCGGGTCGAGCCCGTGGGCGGCCACGTGCTCCTCGATCGTGCCGTAGCGGCGCAGTTCGCGGCGGCCCACGCCGAGGCCGAGCACCCGGTGCGGGACATCGGACAGCGCCTCGCTCACCGCGGCCGTCGACGTCCCCGCGAGATACGGCTCGACCAGCACGACGTCCGTGCCCGCGGCCTCGGTCGCCCGGCGCAGCCCGGCCGCGTCGAAGGGCCGCACGGTCGTCGCGTAGAGCACGGTCACGTCCAGGCCCTCGGTGGCGGCGAGGACGGCGTCCAGCATCGGGCCGACGGCGACGACCACCCCGGAGCGGCCCTCGCGGACCGTGCGCAAGTGCCGCCCGTCGACGGGCCGCCCCTGTTCGTTGGACTGCACGGACAGCCGCACGTACACCTTGTCGTCGCCCGCGGCGACCGCGTGGCGCAGCAGCGTCTCGGCCTCGTCGGGATGCCCGGGGACGTGCACGGTCCAGCCGTCCAGCGTGTCGAGGAGGGCCACGTCGCCCGGCGCCATGTGGGTGAAGCCACCGGCCGGCCAGTCGAACGAGGCGGCGGCACTCACCAGCACCGCCCCCGCGTCCTGATGGCCCAGATCCAGCTTGACCTGCTCGAACGGCCGTTCCACGAGAAAGCTGGCGAAGGTGTGCACGACGGGCCGCAGCCCGGTGAGCGCCAGGCCCGCCGCCGTCCCGACCAGCAGCTGTTCGCGGATGCCGACGTTGATCACCCGGTCGGGGTGGCGGCGCATGGTCTCCCGGAAGCCGTCGGCACCGATCTCGGCGAGGACGACGGCGACCCGCGGGTCCTCGTCCAGCAGCCGGGAGACGACAGGGGCGAAACGGTCACGCATGGTGTCCATAGGAGAGAACCTTTTCCTTGACGGGGAGGGGGAGCGGCGGGAGTCAGGCGTTCTTCGGTTCGACACGGGCCACGACCACGTGCGGCCGGCCGGGGTGCGGTGCGGTGAACGCGGCGTACAGCGCCTCGTGGTCGCGTCCGTCGACAGTCACCGCGGACCAGCCCGCGGCCTCGAACCGGGCGGCGATCCCGCCGGGCCGCGCGTGGCTGGCGGAGGAGTTGTCGATGACCACGGTGTGCAGCCGGTCCAGTGCGGCGGGCCCGGCGAAGGCGATCGCCTCGTGGTTGCTGCCCTCGTCCAGCTCCGCGTCCCCGATCAGCACCCAGACCGCCGGACCGGGCAGGCCCTGCGCGCGCAGACCCAGCGCGGTGCCCACGGCGATCGGCAGCCCGTGTCCCAGCGACCCGCTGCCGATCTCGGCGCCCGGCACCAGCACCCGGTCCGGGTGATGCCCGAGCGGGGAGTCGTACGACCCGAACCCGGGCAGCCAGGCGACGGGCACGAACCCCTTCGCGGCCAGTACGGCGTAGTACGCCATGGGCCCGTGCCCCTTGCTGAGCAGGAACCGGTCGCGGGCCGGGTCGTCCCGCCGCTCGGGAGTGACCCGGAGCACGCGGTCGTAGAGCACCCAGAGCACGTCGAGGGTGGAGGTGGCCGCCGGGCCGTGCTTCTCGTCGCCGGTCATGAGCTGCATCAGACGGGGCAGGTCGTCGTATCCGTGCGTGCGGCTGTCGTCCGCTGTGATCGTCATAGGGACGATCGTGCAACCTCAAGCGGACTTGAGGTCAACAGGGAGAGTGGCGCACGACCACCGATCCGAGTGCGGTATTGTTTCTCTGCGCGTTCGGCCTGGGGAAAGTCCAGGTCAAACGGCATCGGGACGTGGCGCAGCTTGGTAGCGCACTTGACTGGGGGTCAAGGGGTCGCAGGTTCAAATCCTGTCGTCCCGACTCGTGAGAGTGGCAGGTCAGGGCCGGTTTCGGAGAGATCCGAAACCGGCCCTCGATCATTTCCGGGGGGCGGCCGGGAACCCGAGGGTCGGCGCCGGGAGCGTCGTGAGCGCGCCCCGGCGCGTGCGGAGTTCTGTCCCGGCGCGAATAACATAAAGAGCGTTACTTATGTTCGCGAGGGACGGCGCCGAGTGCCGGGTGCCAAGGCTGACGGTGAACTCCGTGCGGCCGTCAGCCCCGACCGGCTGGCCCGTTTCCTCGTGGGTGCCTGCACCGGCATGCGGGTCTACTCGCAGCTCGCCACCCAGCGCGCCGAACTGCTGCTGCCCAGCATCGCCCCCGAGTCGGCGGCCGATGGGATCCAGATCGACTCCGGGCGCGTCCCCGCCTCCTGACCGCCACGGCGGCCGCTCCGCCGGGACGCTCGTCGTGCACGACGAGCGCTGTGCAGCCTCGCCGCCGGCGACGGGGGAATCACCCGGCGACGAGGCTGCGCCAAGCATAAAGAACGCTATTTATGTCTGTCTACGCGGGGGAGGGTGCAAAGCGGCGTGGCCCCGTGAGGGAGCCGTCGGCCGCGGCCACCTCTCAATGAGTTGCGGATTGAAACCATTCTGGCATACGGTCGAGACAGTTGCGTAGTGCTACTGATCGGGGTGTGGGTGCGATGGACGCCTGGCGGCGGTTGCTGCTCGCGGTGGTGTGCGGTGTCGCGGTGGCGGGCGTCTATGCCGCGCAGCCGATCCTGGAGCCGATGGGACACGACCTCGGCCTGTCGCCGGGACTCGCCGGATGGATCGTCGCGACCGGCCAGTTCGGCTACCTGGCGGGGCTGGTGCTGCTGGTCCCGCTCGGCGACGTGGTCGACAGGCGCCGCCTCATCGCCGTGCACCTGACGGTCACCGCGGCGGGCATGCTCCTGACGGCCTCGGCGTCGGCCGCGTGGGTGGCGTTCGCCGGGCTCGCGACGGCCGGGCTGTTCGCGGTCGTGGTGCAGACCGCGGTGGCCTACGCCGCCTCGGTCTCGCCGCCCGCCGAACGCGGACGGAGCATCGGCGTCGTGACCTCGGGCGTCGTCGTCGGCATCCTGGGCGCGCGGGTCGCCACCGGCATGCTCGCCGAGGTGTGGGGCTGGCGGAGCGTCTACGCCGTGCTCGCGGTGCTGTCACTCGGGCTGGCGGCCCTCGCCCTCGCCGTACTGCCGTCGGAGCAGCGCCCCGGCCGGCCCGCGGGGTACGGGCGGGCCGTCGCCTCGGTCGGCGGACTGTTCGGGCAGCGCCTCTTCCTGACGCGCGGGCTCGTCGCGTTCTTCCTGTTCGCCTCGTTCGGAACGCTGTGGAGCGGACTGTCCCTGCCGCTGGGGGCCGCGCCGTGGCGGCTGAGCGAGGGGCGGATCGGACTGTTCGGCATCGCCGGACTCGCCGGCGCGCTCGGCGCGGCACGTGCGGGACGGTGGGCGGACAAGGGACGGGCGGTCCCGGTCAGCGGGTTCGCGCTCACCCTGCTGATCGTCTCGTGGGCGGCGATCGCACGGCTTCCGTCGTCACTGTGGCTCCTCGTCGTCGGGATCGTGCTTCTCGACTTCGCGGTCCAGGTCGTCCATGTGAGCAACCAGCACCTGCTCACCACCGCGAATCCGGATCGGATCAGCGGCGTCGTCGGCAGCTACATGGTCTTCTACTCGCTCGGCTCCGCCCTCGGCGCAGCCGCGACCACGGCCGTCTTCAGTGCCCGCGGCTGGGCCGGTTCCAGTCTCCTCGGGGCCGGGTTCGCGGCCTGCGCCCTCGCCGTCTGGGCGATCGACAGGCGACCGCCCGTCGACAGCACGCCCCCCGGAACCGAGGCGGCGGGCGCGCGGCGGATGCGGGAGGAGGCGCGAGAGGGGTGACGGAGCCGGACGCGTGCTGCGAGCGCTCCCCGGCCGCGGGTAGACCGGAGGCCGGGCCCTCCCCCCGGTCACTCACCCTCGTACCCGTACGGAACCCGGCCCGGCGGGCCCATGCGGCATAATGGTTTCGGTCCGCAACTCATCGGGAGGTGTCATGGCGAACGACACCACGCGCGCCGCGAAGCCCGGCTGGACCGACCCGGACTGTCCCGTCGCCCGGACGCTCGACCTCGTCGGCGACAGGTGGAGCCTTCTCGTCATCCGCGACGCGATGGACGGGGCCCGCTCGTTCACCGAGTTCCAGCGACGCACCGGCATCGCCCGCAACATCCTCACCGACCGGCTCCGCAAGCTCACCGCGCACGGGCTGCTCGTCCAGCGCACCGCGCCATCGGGCCGCCGCCGGGAGTACGTGCTCACCGACACCGGCCGCGACCTCTTCCCCGTCATCCTCGCCCTGCGGCAGTGGGGCGAACGCCACGCCTTCGCCCCTGGTGAGACCCACTCCGTCCTGGTCGACCAGGACGGCATCCCGGTGCCGGAGCTCGCGCCGGCCGGCGCCGGCGGCACCCTGCTCGACAGCGAGACCACCCACGTGCGGAAGCCCGGGTAGAGGCGGCTTCGGAGGCGATCCGAAGCCGCCCTCCGGCCGCTTCAGGACACGACACCCACATGGGCGAGCGCCTGCTTCAGCAGCGCCCCGTGCCCGCCCGGCATCTCGTTCTGCACCGCCGGCGAAGCGGCCTCCCGGGGGCTGAACCAGACGAGGTCCAGCGCGTCCTGGCGCGGCCGGCAGTCGCCGGTCACCGGGACGACGTAGGCCAGGGACACCGCGTGCTGGCGCGGGTCGTGGTACGGGGTCATGCCGGCCGTCGGGAAGTACTCGGCGACGGTGAAGGGCTGGAGCGAGGCCGGGACGTGGGGGAGGGCCACCGGGCCCAGGTCCTTCTCCAGGTGGCGCAACAGCGCGTCGCGCACCCGCTCGTGGTGCAGGACGCGCCCGGAGACCAGGGCCCGGCTGACCGTTCCGTCCTGGCCGATGCGCAGCAGCAGCCCGATACTGGTGACTTCACCGCTGTCGTCCACGCGCACGGGCACGGCCTCGACGTACAGGATCGGCATCCGGGCCCGGGCCATCTCCAGCTCGTCCGTGGTGAGCCAGCCGGGCGTGGTTTCGGTCATGTCAGACATTGCTTGATCATACTTTCCGGGTGGGGCGCCCGCGGGGATCGCGGGCCGGTTCGGATACGGGAGGCCCGTACAGGCGGCGGGCGTTGTCGCGGCCCGTCCAGTCCGCGATGCGCAGGGCGTCGGCCGGGCTCAGCTCGTCGGCGTCCACCCGGTCCTGGAGGAGACCGGCGAGCGCCTGCCGGAAACACAGGGCGCCCAGGTGGTGGAACTCGGCCACACCGTAGGCGTCCGAGCTGTACAGGAGCTTGCGGAACGGGGTGATCTCCAGCGCCTCCTCCAGCACGGCGCGGCAGCGGGCCGGGCCGGTGTGGTGCAGGGCGAGGCCGACGTCCAGGTATACCTGCTCGAACACCGCGGCCAGCCAGGCGGCTTGGCGCTGGTACGGCCAGCAGTGCAGCAGCAGCACCGGGATCGTGCCGGCGGTCAGGTGCAGCCAGTCGGCGAGCAGCGTGGGGTCGGCGCGGTGCAGCCGTACGTCCGCGTCACCGAAACCGGTGTGCAGCTGGAGCGGCAGCCCCAGGTCGACGGCGGTCCACAGCAGGTGCCGGACCAGCACCGGGTCGGTGAGCCGGCCACCGCCCGCCAGCCAGTGCCCGGCCGCCCGCGCGACCTCGGCGTCCGCCGGGCGCTGCGGGTCCAGGGCGAAGCCGGTGCGGTACGCGGCGATGGACTTCACCGCCACCACGCCCGGCCGGCGGACGGCCTCCTCGGCGGTCGCGCGCAGGACGGCCGCGTACTCCCCGGCCGCCACGCCCCGCGCGGCCACCGATTCGGCGAGCTGTTCCAGCCGTACGACCTCGCACGCGGTGGCGCCGGCCGCCGCGGCCAGCTCGGCGGGGCTGGTGACCGGGTGCGGCGCGTAACCGGTGTCCACGCAGAACACCCCGGCCCCGGACGCCGTCAGGAAGCGCCGGTTGACCTCCTGCCAGCCCAGCTCCGCGCGCCGGGCCACGTAGTCGGCGGGCGGCGCGTGCCGGGGGAGGTCCAGCAGGGGCGCGCAGTGGCGGCGCACGGCCACGCCGACGGGGCTGTCGAAGGACGAGATGCCGGGCCAGGCGTCGCCCTCGGTGAGCAGCGACTCGAAGTCCCCGGCGTCCAGGTCGGCCGTCACCGCGCCGTGGCAGTGGTGGTCCACCAGCGGCAGCGCGGCGAGGGCCTCGTGAACCGGTCCCGATGCGGGCATGCTCAGTACCTCCAGCGGTAGGCCGCCGCCACCCGGGTGTCGTCGAGGCCGTCGACGGCCGCCGCCTCGCCGAGCCGTACGGCGGTCACCGCGTCCGCGAGGACCGGGCCCAGCGCGGCCCGCAGCACCGGGTCCGCGCGGAACGCCTCGGCGGCCTCCGGCAGCGACCGCGGCAGCCGCCGTACGTCCAGGGCCGCCGCCTCCCGCGGGCCGTACCGGGCCGGGTCACCGGTGATCTCCTCGGGCAGGACGCGGTCCGCCGCCATGCCGTCGAGGCCGGCGGCGATCACACAGCCGAGAGCCAGATACGGGTTGGCGGCCAGATCGACCGGCTTGACCTCCAGGTTGGCGTCCTGGGCGTGACGGCCCGCCGTCCCCGTGATCACCCGCAGCGCGGCCTCGCGGGTCTCGCGGCCCCAGGCGGTGAACACCCCCGCCCACTGGGAGGGTCTGAGCCGCAGATAGCTGGCCGGGCTCGGCGCGGTGACCGCCGTCAGCGCGGGGAGGCGGGCGAGCACCCCGGCGGCGAAGGCCTCCGCCTCGGCCGTCATGCCGTACCGGCGGTCACCGCCCGCGTGCAGGTTCATCCCGTCGCGCCAGCAGGACAGGTGCAGATGGCCGCCGTTGCCGACGCCTTCACCGGTCACCGCGGGCGCGAACGACACCCTGAGGCCGTGCCGCTGGGCCACCGCCCGGATGGTCTGGCGGACCAGCACGCTGCGGTCGGCCGCGGCCACCGGGTCCTGCGCGCCCACCGAGATCTCGAACTGGCCGGCCGCGTACTCGGGATGCAGCTGGTCGACGGCCACGCCCTGCGCGGCGCACGCGGCCAGCAGATCGGCGGTGTAGTCGCTCAGCTCGACCTGCCGGATCGCGCCGTACGCCGGTCCGTGGACCGCCGGCACGAACTCCCCGGCGGGCGCCGAGCCGGCGCCCACCGACCACTCGATCTCGATCGCCGCCTTGAAGGCGAGGCCGTGCCGTTCGGCGGCGTCGGTGACGACCCGGCGCAGGAAGGTCCGGGTGCAGCCGGGGTGCCGGGTCCCCTCCTGGGTGATCCGGTCCACCGGCGCCCACGCCCAGCCGGGCTGCCCGGCCAGCGCCACCAGTCCGTCCAGGTCCGGGTAGAGCCGCAGATCGCCGTCGGGGGAGCCGAGGACGTCGGTGGTGACGACGGAGTCACCGGCGAGGAACGTGTCGAACACCGGGGACATGCCGACGCCCCAGGACACGGCCGCCTCCAGCCGGGCCGTCGGGACCGTCTTCACCCGGCCGACGCCCGCCGTGTCGACGTACGCCAGCACGATGCCGTGCACACCCCGCGCGGCCAGGCCGGCGGTGAGCGCGGCGACCCGGCGCAGATCCGCGGGACGGCCGCCGGGCACGGGGTCGGCGAAAGTCGTCATACGTCCTCCTCGGCGGGCCCGGCGGCGCACGCGGCCGGCATCAGGGTCGCACGGCGGCCGGGACGGACCGCGGCACCGGTGCGGCCGGCGCCGGCCCGGCGCGCCACCGCGGGCCGGGCACGAGGCCGGGCGCGGCCGGTGCCGGGGCACCGGGGAGGGCGGCGGATCCGGCGTGCCCGTGGGCGGTGGCCGGCGGGGCCTGGTCCTCGCTCACGTGTCCGCCCTTCTCCTGTGCGGTGCTCCGCCGCCATTGTGCCGCCCGCTGATCGCCCGCGCCCGGGAAACGGGCACCCTGGGCGGTTCCGGGCACGTGTGCGAACCGGGTCCCACCGGTTCCGGGCCTGCGGCGGGCATGCGGAACACCGGTCCGGGTGACGATCAGCCGGATGTCGGCGGGCCCGGCGGGCAGGCGGGAGGGCTGTGGCCCGATGCTCGCCGAACTGCGCCGCCGCGGCGTGCTGTTCAGCCCGGTCAGCGGCCGTCGGTACGCGACGCGGCCCGGCAGTTCGCGGACGTCGCCGAGGGCATGGTGTTCATCGCGGAGAACGGCACGTACGTGGTCCGCGACGGCGTGGAGCTGAGCTCCGGCGATCCGCTGGACCGGTCCGTCGCCCCCGCGCCCGCCCGGACGGTACGGCGGCTGGTCGCGGGCGGCGCGGACGTCGGCGCCGTCGTCTGCGGCGAGCGGGCGGCGTACGTCGAGCGGACCGACGAGGCGTTCCGGTGGCGCCGGCGTGCGGGCGAGGCGCGTACGGGCGACGGCCGGGACCGGGGGCGGGCCACGGTCCGAGGACGCGGGCGACGGTGCGCGGTACGCCGTCGTCGTTGCTGACGGGGACAGGTGGCGGGCCCGGCGGATCACCTCGGGGTGGGCTCCCGCCATGGCGAAGGACCGGTCGGCGCCGCGTCCAGCATCTCCGGGTCGTTGAAGTGGTGGCCGAACACCATGGTCTGCGCGCGCCAACGGGCCGGGCGGCGCGCCGGGGCGTCAGGGCTTTCGCGCGACCCCGCCGTACAGCGATATCCGCTCCTGCGGCTCCTCCTCCGGGCGCCACTGCGCCACGGACACGATCCCGGGTTCCAGCAGTTCCAGGCCCTCGAAGAAGACGCCCACTTCGGCGTGCGAGCGGGCGACCAGGGTCACTCCGCCCGCCTTGTAGGCCGCGATGCCCGTGCGGACGTTCTCCGGGTCGAAGTCGGCGGTCATGGTCGACAGCACCAGGAAGCTGCCCGGCGCCAGCACGTCGACCAGGGCGGCCACCAGGTCGTGGGCGCCGTCCTCGTCGGCGATGAAGTGCAGCAGCGCGATGAGGGAGAGGGCCACCGGGCGGTCGAAGTCCAGCACGCGGCCGGCCTGTTCGAGGATGGTGTGCGGATCGCGGGCGTCGGCCTGCACGTACTCCGTCACGCCGGCGGGGGTGCCCCGCAGCAGCGCGTGCGCGTGGGCCAGCACGATGGGGTCGTTGTCGACGTAGACCACCCGGGCGTCCGGGGTGACCGACTGGGCGATCTGGTGCAGGTTCGGCTCGGTCGGTATGCCGGTGCCGATGTCCAGGAACTGGCGGATCCCCGCCTCCGCGGCCAGCGCGCGGGTGGCCCGGCGCATGAACGCCCGGTTCGCGCGGGCGGCCTTGGGGGCGCCCCCGTCGATCGCCGTGATCCGGCGGGCCAGTTCCTCGTCGACGGGGTAGTTGTCCTTGCCGCCGAGGAACCAGTCGTACACCCGTGCCGGATGCGGCCGGGTGGTGTCGATGTGCCGGCTGTCGGGCTCGGTCCCCGTCACGTGCTGCTCCTCCGCGCGTCCGGTCCCGGTGGTCGATCCGGGACGTGCGGGGAGCAGTCTGACACGATCACGCGGCGCGGCGCGGACGGGCCCCCGCCACCTGCCCGCCGGCTGCCGCCCGCGCCGACACGGCGGAGAGCATGGGCAGTTGGGCGCTCCCGGCCGGCTTCCCGGTGTGTTGCGGGCGGGCCGGGGCGGGCCGTCCGGCGCCGTGCCGTCCGGCTGCCCGCGGGCGGCTGCCCGCCTACGGCTTGAGCGGGTCGTGGCCCAGCGTCATCAGCCGGTGCCGGCGGCGGGTGTCCGCCGGCGTGGTCTCGGGTGCGGGCTCGTTCTCCAGGTCCGTCAGGGCCTCGACCCTGTCGACGACCTGGTGCATCACCCGGATGTCGTCGTCGGTGAGGTCGGTACGGCGCTTCTGGAGGATGGCGAGGACATGCCGTCCGGTGGGCGAGCCCGACGCCTCCGGCAACTGCTCCGTCTCCTCGTCGGCGTCCCGGACCTTCAGCCAGGCCGCCAGTTCCGCCGAGGTCATGTTGACCACGCGGTGGAAGTTCTCCCACAGCGCGTCGAGTTCCAGGGCGTCGGCCATGGTTCTCCCTTCGTTGCGTGGGTCGGACGCGCTAGCTGGAGGCCTGCTCGGGGGTGTGGTTCTCGGCCTGGAACATCCAGCGCTGCTTCTCCAGGTCGGCCGTGATGGCGATCAGCAGATCCTGGGTGACCGGGTCGGCCTTCTCGGTCGCCTCGATCCGCCCGCGCAGCCGGTCGACGGCCGTCCCGAGCGATTCCACCATCAGCTCCACGACCTCCGTGTCGCGCAGCCAGCCGTCCTTGGCGCCGGGCAGCGAGAAGGCCGCGGCGATGGTCTCCGGCCGGCCGTCCGGCGACACGCCCAGCGCGGCGGCCCGTTCGGCGACCGTGTCCGAGTGCTCGCGGACGGTGGTGACCACCTCGTCCAGCTGGAGGTGGATCGACCGGAAGCGCGGGCCCACGATGTTCCAGTGCGCCTGCTTCCCGATCAGTGACAGTCCGAGCAGGTCGACCAGCGTGTCCTGAAGGGCGGCCCCGACGACGCCGAGCGACTCCTCGGGCAGCGTGCTCTTGACCACGGTCATGATGGGTCGGTCCCCTTTCGTCAGCATTTCGGGTCACGTCCGACAGGGCGGGTGCCCCGGCTCACCAGGGGGCAAACGCCCTGATCAGCGAGGCAGCACCCGGTCCAGGAAGGCCAGTGTCTCCGCGTGGACCGCCTCCTTGCACGTCTCCTGGAACACCTCGTGGCGTGCCCCGGCGAAGATCCGTTCGGTCAGCCGGCCGCCGCTCAGGCGCCGCACCCCGGGCCGGCTGCCGGACAGCGGCACCAGCCGGTCGTCGTCCCCGTGCAGCCACAGCAGCGGCAGCCGCCCGACGTCACCGCCCCGGGCGACGGTCTCCAGGGTCCGGGCGAACGCCTCCAGCGTCGGCCGCTTCATGGGCCCGTGCCAGACCAGTGGATCGGCCGCGTAGGCGGCGCCCACCGCCGGGTCCCGGGAGAGCGCGGACGGGCTGACCGGCAGGCCCGGGATCTCCTCCAGGGCCAGCAGCCGCCCCGGCAGCTCCCACGCGCCGATCACGGGCCCGGACAGGACCAGCGCGCTCAGCTCGTCGCCGTACCGCTGGGCGTACCGGGCCGCGACGAGGCCGCCCATGGAGTGACCGACCAGGACCAGCGGCAGGCCGGGGTGGGCGGTCCGGGCCAGGTCCGCCGCCCGGTGCACGTCCGTGACCACGTCCTCGAAGTCCTCGATCAGCACCCGCTCGCCGGCCGACCTGCCGTGGCCGGCGTGGTCGGGTGCGTACACGGCGGCGCCGTGCCCGGTGAGCACTGCGGCGAGTTCCGCGTACCGGCCGGCGTGCTCGCCGTACCCGTGCGCCAGGAGGACGAGGAGGCGGGGCGCCGGATGCGGCCACTCGTGTACGGCGAGAGGTCCGTGCGTGCCGTCGAGCAGGTGCTCGCGGACGTGGGGCATGTCTCCTCCAGCGGGCTCGGTGACGGCCGGGGGAATCTTCCCAGCGGGGCGGTCGGAGGTCTATAGTCGAAAACTAGCAGTGCTAATTAACAGGTGCTGTACCGGTCCGTGCTGATCCACAGCGTCGTAGGTCAGGAGTCCCAGCCGTGCGTCCCGTCCACTTCGCGGCCGCCCGCCGCACCCCCATCGGCAAGCTGCGCGGAGCCCTCTCGTCCGTCCGTCCCGACGACCTGGCGGCGACCGTGATCCGCCACCTGGTGGCCGGCGTGCCCGCCCTCGACCCGGCCCGCGTCGACGACGTCTACTGGGGCGCCGCCAACCAGGCCGGCGAGGACAACCGCAACGTCGCCCGGATGGCCGCCCTGCTTGCCGGGCTCCCCGACTCCGTGCCCGGCGCCACCGTCAACCGGCTGTGCGCCTCCGGACTCGAAGCGGTCACCATCGCCGCGCGGACCATCGCCGCGGGCGAGGCCGACATCGTGATCGCGGGCGGCTCCGAGTCGATGAGCCGCGCCCCCTTCGTGCTGCCCCGCCCCGACGAGGCCCTGCCGCAGCGCATCGAGACCCACGACACCCGGCTCGGCTGGCGGCTGGTGAACCCCGCCATGAAGGAACTGCACGGCCTCCTCGCCATGGGCGAGACCGCCGAGGAGGTCGCCGCCCGCCACGGCATCTCCCGAGCCCGCCAGGACGAGTTCGCCCTGCGCAGCCACCAACTGGCGGCCACGGCACGCAAGAACGGCCACTTCGACGACGAACTCCTGCCCGTGGAACGCCCCGACGGCGTCCTGGTCGAGCAGGACGAGTGCGTCCGCGAGGACACCTCCCTGGAGAAGCTCGCGGGGCTCAGGCCGGTCTTCCGCGCGGACGGCACCGTCACCGCCGGCAACGCCTCACCGATGAACGACGGGGCCGCCGGTCTGCTCCTGGTCAGCGAAGAGGCCCTGACCGAGCTGGGCCTGGAGTCCCTCGGGCGGTACGTCGCGGGCGCCTCCGCCGGCGTCCACCCCGACGTGATGGGCCTCGGCCCCGTCCCCGCCACCCGCAAGGTGCTGGACCGGGCCGGCTGGGAGACCGCCGACCTCCAGGAGGCCGAGTTCAACGAGGCGTTCGCCGCGCAGGCCCTCGCCTGCGTCGACCTGCTCGGCATCGACCCGGAGCTGGTGAACCCCACCGGCGGCGCCATCGCCCTCGGCCACCCCCTCGGCTGCTCGGGCGCCCGCATCCTCACCACCCTGCTGCACCGCATGCGGCGCACGGACGCGCGGCGCGGGCTCGCGACCATGTGCGTGGGCGTGGGGCAGGGCAGCGCGGTGCTGGTCGAAAGGCACTGAACCGCCCCCAACGGGGGCCCCGCAAGGGGATCGGTAGTACGAGCCGCAAGGAAACGGAGCAGCACCCCATGGCAACCCTGTCCGTCGCCGCCATCCTCGCCGAGAACGCCCGGCGCCGCCCCGGCAGGACCGCCCTCGTCGAAGGCGACCTCCGGCTCACCTTCGCCGAGGTGTGGCAGCGGGCGCTGGCACAGGCGGGCGCCCTCACCGGCCTCGGCGTACGGCCCGGCGACCGGGTGGCCCTGATGGCCCCCAACACCGCCGACTTCCCGGTCGCCTACTACGCGATCGCCGCGGCCGGCGCGGTCGTCGTCCCCGTGCACCTGCTGCTCTCCGCCGAAGAGGTCGAGCACGTCCTGAAGGACAGCGGAGCCACCCTGCTGCTCGTCCACCCGGCCCAGGCGGACACCGGCCGCGCCGCCGCCGGCACCGCCGGCATCCGGGCCCTCACCCTGGGCGAGGAGTTCGGCAAGCTCGCGGCCGACGCCGAACCGCTGCCCTCGTACGTCACCCGGGCCGCGGACGACCCGGCGGTCGTCTTCTACACCAGCGGCACCACCGGCGTCCCCAAGGGCGCCGTGCTGAGCCACTTCAACCTGGTGATGAACGCGACCGTCAACGCCTTCGACGCCAACGACATCCGGCCCGACGACGTCGCACTCGGCGCGCTGCCGCTGTTCCACGCCTTCGGCCAGACGGTGTCGCTCAACTCCACCTGGCGCGCGGGGGCCACGCTCGTCCTGCTGCCCCGCTTCGACGCCGCCCGCGCCCTCGCGCTGATGGTGCGGGAGGGCGTGAACACCTTCCACGGCGTGCCCACCATGTTCGTCGCCCTCGCCGCGGCGGCCGCCGACGCCGCCCGGCTGCCCGAACTGCGCGTGTGCGTCTCCGGCGGGGCCTCGCTCCCGGTCGCCGTGCTGGAGCGGTTCGAGGCCGCCTTCGGGGTGAAGATCTACGAGGGGTACGGCCTGTCGGAGACCTCACCGACCGCCACGGTCAACCAGCCCGTGTTCGGCACCAGGCCCGGCACCATCGGCCACCCCCTCTGGGGCATCGACGTGGAGATCGCGCGCGCCGAGCTGGAGGGCCGGATCGAACTCCTGCCGCCCGGTGAGCTGGGCGAGGTCGTCATCCGCGGCCACAACGTCTTCTCCGGCTACCTCGGCCGCCCCGAGGCCACCGCCGAGGCCGTGGTGGACGGCTGGTTCCGCACCGGCGACCTCGGCACCAAGGACGACGAGGGTTTCCTGCGGATCGTCGACCGCAAGAAGGACGTCATCATCCGCGGCGGCTACAACGTCTACCCGCGCGAGGTCGAGGAGGTCCTGATGCGCCACCCGGAGATCGCCCAGGCCGCCGTCATCGGCCTGCCCGACGAACTGCACGGCGAGGAGGTGTGCGCCGTCGTCGTCCCGGCGCGGGACGCCACGCCCGACGCCGCCGCGCTCACCGAGTGGTCCAAGCAGCACCTCGGACGTCACAAGTACCCGCGGCGCGTGGAGTTCACCGACGCGCTGCCGCTCGGACCGAGCATGAAGGTGCTCAAGCGGGAACTGCGGGCGCGGTACACGGGCCGGTAGCGCACGGGTGCCGGACCCGGTGCAGGACCGGCACCGGGCCCGGGACCGGCCGGCGAGACGCCGCTTACGCGGAACGTATACGTGTGCATAGCATCGGTCCCTCCATGAACACGATGACGCTCTGGCACCTCTCGGGCGGGCAGTTCGCCGCGCTCGCCGCCGCCGCACTCCTCGTCGGCTTCTCCAAGACCGCCGTGAGCGGGGCCAACACGGTCAGTCTCGCGGTCTTCGCGGCGGTCCTGCCCGCCCGGGCCTCCACCGGGGTCCTGCTGCCCGTCCTGATCGCCGGTGACCTGCTCGCCGTCGCCACCTACCGGCGGCACGCGCACTGGCCCACGCTGTGGCGGCTGTTCCCCGCCGTCGCGGTGGGCGTGGTGGCGGGCACCCTGTTCCTGGTGTGGGCCGACGACGGGGTCGTACGGACCTCGATCGGCGCGATCCTGCTGCTCATGGCCGGGGTGACGGTGTGGCGACGGCGGACGGCCGGGACCCCTCAGGCGCCGGACGCGGTCACCACCCGGGCGGGCCGCGTCAAGGCACGCTCGTACGGTGTCCTCGGCGGGTTCACCACCATGGTCGCCAACGCGGGCGGGCCGGTGATGTCCCTCTATCTGCTCTCCGCCGGCTTCCGCAAACTCGGCTTCCTGGGCACCTCGGCCTTCTTCTTCCTCATCGTGAACGTGTCCAAGGTGCCGTTCAGCGTCGGCCTCGGCCTGATCGACGGCCGCTCACTGCTCCTGGACGCCGCGCTCGCGGTGTTCGTGGTGCCCGGTGCCCTGTTCGGCAAGTGGGCCGTACACCGGATCAACCAGCGGCTCTTCGAACAACTGGTGATCGCGGCGACCGTCGTCGGCGGCCTGCAACTGCTGCTCCGCTAGGCCGTGTCGTCGGACCCGCCCTGCCCGGAGGGCGGGTTCCGCGGCATCGGCTGCGTGGCCGGGCCGTGGACACCCGGGCGGCCGGCCGGCCCGTACGACCTCGTACGCTCACCTCCATGCCCGCGCACGTGCTGATCCTCGGCGGCACCACCGAGGCCCGCCGCCTCGCCGCCGACCTCGCCGCCCGCCCCGGGGTCCGCGTCACCACCTCCCTCGCCGGCCGGGTCACCCGGCCCGCGGCACTGCCCGGCGAGGTGCGGACCGGCGGCTTCGGCGGCCCGCAGGGGCTCGCCGACTGGCTGCGCGCACATCACGTGGACGCCCTGGTGGACGCCACCCACCCCTTCGCCGAGACGATCACGGCCAACGCGGTCCGCGCCGCCCGCACCACGGGCATCCCGGCCGTCGTGCTGCGCCGCCCCGGCTGGCGGCCGGGCCCCGGCGACCGCTGGTACGACGTCCCGTCCCTGGCCGGGGCCGCCGAGGCCCTGCCGGGCCTGGGCCGCCGGGTGTTCCTCAGCACCGGGCGCCTCGGCCTCGCGGCCTTCGCCCACCTGCACGGCCTGCACTTCGTCGTCCGGTCGGTCGAGCCGCCCGAACCGCCCCTGCCGCCGGACACCCGGGTCGTCCTGGCCCGGGGCCCCTTCACGGTCACCGACGAGACGGAACTCCTGCGCGCCCACCGCGTCGACGTCCTGGTCACCAAGGACAGCGGCGGCGCGGCCGTCGCCGCGAAACTGACCGCCGCCCGCGACCTCGCACTCCCCGTGCTCGTCGTCCGCCGGCCACCGCTGCCGGAGGGCGTACAGGCGGTACCGGACGTGGCGGGGGCCCTGGAGCGGCTGGGCCTCGCCGCGGGGCCGGGCCCCGGGGAGGGACAGGAAGGGCCTGGCTGACGGGTACGCCCGGGAGCGTGCCTCCGGCTGACGGCTGACGGCTGACGGCTGACGGGTTGCGGGGCGCGGAGGCCGGGTGGGCCGGGCACGGGTGCGGGTGCGGGGTGGTGCGTCTCGGGCGTCGGGCGACCTTCGCGAGGTGGCGGGGGTGCGGGTGGCGGCGCGTGCCGATGGCGGCTGGCGCCGGTGGCGGCTGGCGCGGGCGGGCCGGCCGGTGGCAGTGCCGGTGGCGGGGGTGCTCGCGAGGTGGCGGGGGTGCGGGTGGCGACGCGTGCCGGTGGCGGCTGGCGCCGGTGGCGGCTGGTGCGGGCGGGCCGGCCGGTGGCAGTACCGGTGGCGGCGGGTGCTCGCGGGCGGGCCGGTGGCGGCGGATGCGTGCGGGGCCGGCCGGTGCCGGTGGCGGCCGGTGCCGGTCAGTCCTTCGCGGGGTGGCGGCGCAGCAGGTACGTGTCCATGATCCAGCCCTTGCGTTCCCGCGCCTCCGCCCGCAGCCGTTCGATGCGCGGACCGGCCTCGGCGAGCGGCCCGGAGACGAGGATCTCGTCCGGCGTACCGATGTAGGCACCCCAGTAGATGTCCATGTCCTCGTCGGCGTACCGCCGGAAGGCCTGGTGGGCGTCCAGCATGACGACCACGTCGTCCACCCCCTCCGGGAACCCCTCGGCCAGCCGCCGCCCGGTGGTGATCTGCACCGGCCCGGCGACCCGGTTCAGCCCCGTGCGGTGCCGGGCGACCAGCGCGGAGACGCTGCTGATGCCGGGTATCACGTCGTACGCGAACTCCACCTCACCGCGCTCCAGCACCTCCTCGAGGATGCCCAGCGTGCTGTCGTACAGCGCCGGGTCCCCCCACACGAGGAAGGCGCCGGTGCCGTCCTCGCCCAGCTCCTCGGCGATCAGCTGCTGGTAGATCCCGGCGCGGGCGCTGCGCCAGTCCCCGACGGCCGGCGAGTAGGCCGCCCCGCCCGCCTTCCGGTCCCGGTCCGGGTCACGGGCCTGCACCACCCGGTACGAGCCCGCCGGCAGGTGCGCGTCCAGCATGTCCCGGCGCAGCCGCGTCAGATCGCTCTTCACCTCGCCCTTGTCGAGCAGGAAGAACACGTCCGTGCTGCGCAGCGCCCTGACCGCCTGGAGGGTCAGCTGGTCGGGGTCGCCCGCGCCGATACCGATGACATGAATCTTTCGCACGCCCCGAGTCTGCCGCATGCCACTGACAGCGCGTCCACCGCCTCCGCACGCCCGCGACGGCCTCCCGGTCAGGGGCCCAGCCGGGGTGCCTCGGCCCGCGCGTCCACCGGTGCCGAGCCGTGCTCGACCCGTCCGGCCAGCTCCCCGGCCCACCGGGTGAGCCCCGGCAGATCCATCCCGTACGGCCGGTCCTCGCCCCGCCCGGCCTGCCACTCCTCGACGGCACGCGCACCCCGCCGCAGCAGGCGGGCCCCGCCCCGGGTGTTGCCACGGGCCACGTGGGTGAGCCCCACGGCCAGCTGGGCCAGCCCCCGCCACAGCGTGCGCTCCTCGGGCGGCCCCGACTTCCAGGCGTCCTCGAAGACCTCGTGCGCGTGGAACGGCCGCCCCTGCGTCAGCAGCGCCTGCGCCTCGGCGACCGTTTCCCGCGGCGTGCGTACGAGCCCCTCCGGCTGCCGGGGCACGCCCTCGGCGCCGTACGGCAGCGGCCGGCCCAGCCCGTCCCGGGGCCGCGCGTTCCGGGCTCGCCCGTCCACGTCCCGGTCCCTGGACCGGTCCCTGGCATCCGATGCGTCCGCGTTCGTCATACGGCCGATTGTCCCCCGTTCCGCCCGGGCCTTCTTCGGTGCGTTCCGCGGCGTGGGGTACAGTGCTGTCCGCACGATCACGCGGGGCACCGCGGGAGAGCGCGACGGGACGTGGCGCAGCTTGGTAGCGCACTTGACTGGGGGTCAAGGGGTCGCAGGTTCAAATCCTGTCGTCCCGACTTTTCGAAGTCGCAGGTCAGAGGCCGTTTCAGAGAGGATCTGGAGCGGTCTTCTGATCATTTTGGGGACCTGTTGGGGACCGGTTCGCTTGAACACGGCCGAAGCGCACCTTGACTCGGTCAAGGTGCCTCCACCCAGCCATGCGCGGCCGGGCCCTGCCCGACATACCCGGCCAGCTTGTCCAGGCAGCGAGAGGACAGACGGCATCGTGATCCGCTCGGGCCACGGGAGGCCAAAGCCTCAGCCGGCGGACCGACCTGCCGGCATTACTGCGCAGACAGGCTCCTGGCCGCGGCCCGCCGTCTCGGGACCGGCAAACGGCGATGATGTGCAAAGCCGAGTCGCTGCCGGGACCGCAGGGCCGCAGCCGGGGTCCGGTCAGGCGGTGGCCAACGCGCACTGGCCTCGGTCGGCCTTCATCGGTCCGGCAGCGCTGGGACGGACCTCGAAGTCGAACATGGCGGTAGGTACGTACAACGAGCAGCAGGCGTTGGGGATGTCGACGATGCCGCTGATACGTCCCTCTATGGGGGAGGAGCCGAGCAGCAGGTAGGCCTGCTCTCCGCTGTAGCCGAACTTCTTGAAGTACTCGACGGCGTTGAGGCAGGCCCGGCGGTAGGCCAACGTCGCGTCCAGGTAGTAGTTCGTGTCCGTGTCATGGTCGACGGAGATCCCGATGAAGGTGAGGAACTCCGTGTACCTCGGCTCGACGTTGCCCGGGATGAACACGGGGTTGGTGGAGATGCCATAGGTCTCCATGCCGCCCTTGATCAGGTCGACGTGGAAGTCGATGAACCCGCCCATCTCGATGGCGCCGCAGAAGGTGATCTCTCCGTCGCCCTGGCTGAAGTGCAGGTCGCCACCGGACAGCTTCGCGTCCTTGACGTGTACGGGGTAGAAGACTCTCGACCCCCGGGTGAAGTTCTTGATGTCGTGGTTGCCTCCGTTCTCGCGGGCCGGCACCGTGCGTGCGCCTTCCTCGCCGATGCGGCGTGCCAGGTCCCCGGTGGCCGTACCGGCGAGTGCGTTGGTGCCGTCCGGAGGTACGGCGAGGGGCGGGACCCGGTTGGGGTCCGTGTCGATCAGCGCCTGCTCACGGGCGTTCCAGCGGGCGAGCATCTCGGCGGACGGAGCGGTTCCGAACAGCCCGGGGTGGGTGATACCGGTGAAGCGGATCCCGGGAAGGTGACGGGAGACGGCCTGCTGCCCGTGGAAGTCCCATACCGCTTTGTAGGCGTCCGGGAAGTAGTCGGTCAGGAAGCCTCCGCCGTTGGCCTTGGCGAAGATGCCGGTATAGCCCCAGCCCTGTCCTGCCGCGTCCCCGGTCTGCTGCGGCACCGGGCCGAGGTCGAGGATGTCGACGACGAGCAGGTCGCCGGGTTCGGCACCCTCCACGCCTATCGGGCCGCTGAGCATGTGAGGGATGGTCAGGTCGATGTCGCGTACGTCGTTGGCGGTGTCGTTGTTGCCGACCTGGCAGTCGGTCCAGTCGCGGCACTCCATGCGGAACTCCGCTCCCGGCTTCACCATGGCGACGATGGGGATGTCCGGGTGCCACCTGTTGTGGCCGGGCAGGGCCTGGTCACGCATCGACTTGCTGTGGTCCACGCTGAAGAGAATTTCAGGCATGAGAACTCCTCGTTCCTGATCCGGTCACGTTGGTGCGCCCACGCCTCCGGCCGGCGGGGCGGCTGAGGTCGGCCGCGGCGTTCTATGGGTGCGCGGCCACAGCCCTGCGAACACCACCACGCCGAAGACCGCCAGTGCGATGGCGATCTCGGTGGGGTGCTTCCAGTAGCCGGAGAGCAGCAGCCCGGCGGGAATCACACCAGTAACCCAACCTTCGATCGCCGTGACCCAGCCGGTATAGATCCTGAGGTCGTCCTTCTTGAGACCGAGCAGCAGGAAGAACAGGAACCACAGGTAGGCCCAGTAGAGCCAGATGACCCCGAATGGGTAATCCTTGAAGAGCCGGAAATTGACGAACGAGTACCCCAGGGCGACAACTGCCACGAACAGCGAGTAGTAGCCGACGCCGGAGCTGTCGAGACCGGCGAGCAGGCCGATACCCACGTAGAGGTAGGTGAAGCCGAAGAGGTAGATGCCAGATGCCGCCAGGATCTTCATGGGGTCACCGTTGGCAGTGAAGATGAGGTAAGTCGGCGTCAGTACCTGGAGTGCGCCTACGAAAAGGTTGAACACCGCTCCCGATCGGGCATCGACCTTCCCGAGCAGCAGCAATCCGTTGATGAAGAGCACCGCACCGACGAAGAGCAGTCCCACGTTTCCCACGGGGACACACCTCCTAAGTCCGCGTGGGGAGTGGAATCGCGTGGCGCCAGAGCCGCCGATGAGCTGCCGATGATACGGCTCGGCTCCCGGCCCGCGTTGCGTGATTCCGCATTCCGCACACCGCTGGCGGGAACGACGTCGTGTTCCGATGCCGAAACCCGCATGAGGCGTTCTGCCTTGTCAACCACCGCCTTCAGAGACGCGGCAGCCGCGAGAGTGCGGGGTGCGGGTGCACCCTTCTGCGCGGCGGCAATTGGGACACCACCGCCGGGGCCTCACGCGCCTGCTCCTCCCGGACATGGAGGGCGGCGACCGCGTGCGAGGTCAGCCTCAGGCTGGGCGAGGAGTACACACGTTTCGCAGCGACTGCGCAAACAGGGCAGCCATACGCCTTGGGTGCCGTCCCGATCGTCAACTTCACATCGAAAGGCCCACATCGGCTGCATAGGTATTCATAGGTTGCCATCAGCAGCCTCCGGGTGCCGGTGGACGCTCCCAGACCCGAGTGCGTGCGGTGCGCACCCGACCGGCGCACGCCACAACGCATTTCCTACCTTCAAGAAGACGTCTCGCAAAGCCCGGTGTCAAGTACCGGACAGCCGGGCGTGGACCTTCTCATGAGGACCCGACGGCGAGCGCCGCCGCCGCTGCCGCAAGCCCCACCGCAATACTCGAAACGACGTACAGCAAGCATTTGCCGACCTGCCCTTTCTCGCACAGGTGGACCAACTCGTAACTGAATGTGGAGAACGTCGTGTAGGCGCCGCAGAAACCGATGCCGCCAATGGTCACGACCTGCTCCGGCAGCGCGTGCCGTGCGCCGAGGCCCACCAGCAGTCCCAGTACGAATGAGCCGGTCACGTTGATCAGCCAGGTGCCGCGCGGGAACGCGCCCGGGCTCCGGTACTGGACGTACTGGTCGAGTACGTAACGCGCAACCGCCCCGACGGCGGCCGCCGCACCGACGGCGAACAGAGTGATCACCGCACCCACCAGCCGTGCCGGCGGGCGCGCCCGCGCCGCGCGTCGAGCCGAATGCGCCGGGCCGATATCAGTCTGCCGATGACCAGGCCCAGAACGGTTGCGGCCAGGCCGGCGAAGAGGCTTCCGACAACGTTCAATGCCGCGGCTGCGTAGTGGCCGTGGCCCAGCAGGCGATCGGTGTCGACCATCCAGGTCGAGAAGGTGGTGAAGGCGCCGAGGAAGCCGACGGCGGCGAACGGCCGCACGTACCGGGTCGGCGGCCAGACCTCGAACACATGCACGAGCAGCAGCGCCAGCGCGAACGCCCCGGACACGTTGACGGCGAACGTCGTCCACGGAAACGCCGCCCCCGAGGCGGGGAAGGCCAGTACCAGCGCATAACGGGCCGTCCCGCCCAGAAGGCCGCCGAGCGCGACCGCCGCCAGGACGCCCCCGCTCAGACGTACGCGGAACGGCTCCCGAACTCCTGTCAAAAGCCTCATCGAAATAGCCGCATCTCTATTCACTGGAACACCTCCCCATTATCCCAGGGATTGCCGTACTGACGCACACTCGACTAAAAATCAAGATCGGTGTTCGACCGGCTTGCCGGTGCCCCACCCGTTCACAGGAACAGTGTCCCCACCGATGGAGGACGGCCATGGCAAAAGTCCGACGTGGTCGTCTCACAGCCGATCTGGCCCCTGTCTGACTCCCGAACACATCGCCGCGGCTTCCCGGCTCAGACTCGCGATCACCGCGGGGATCGGGTCGGGACCACGTCCACCTGCCGAGCGCCATTGCCTACGTCATGACCGTGGACCTGGCATCCCGACGCCCGTTCGCTGGTCTGCTCCGTCGATGTGCTCTCGATCCACACTCCGCTGCATCCGCAGACACAGAACCTCTTCGACGAGGAGCTGATCGGGGCGATGAAGGGCGGCTCGTACATCGTCAACACCGCACGGGCGCTCATCGTCAGCCGGGACGCCGTCGTACACGCCCTCGCAAGCGGCCAACTGGCCGGTTGTACCGGTGACGTCTGGTACCCGCAGCCGCCACCGCCCGACCATCCCTGGCGCACCATGCCCTACGGGGCGATGACGCCGCACATGTCCGGGTCGACCCTCTCGGCGCAGGCACGCTCACGCGGCCGGTACGCGGGAGATTTTGGAAGTGCTGGCTCGACGGTCGCCATATTCGCCCGGAGTACCTGATCGCCGAAGGCGATGGGCTTGCCGGGACGGGGCCGAGCTCCTGCACGGTCACCGGATCACCGGCACGGGCGAGTGTGACGTCCGGCGGACAAGAAATCAACATTCAATAGAAGATCCACCACCCCGGCTGTGATCCGATTCACCCACGATTGACTGGACGGGCACGGGTGAAACCTTTAGCGTCCGTAAATAGATTGTTTTTCATTGCGGGGAGATTCCGGCACGGCATGGAGGGATTCCGGCGCCGCGCGTAATCTCTCGTAAGAAAACCAGGCGAACGCCGGGAAGGTGGATCAGTGAGCATGGACGCAGTGTGGGTCCGGGGTGTGACCGGCATTCAGATGCACCACGTGACCGACCTTCAGGATGCCGGCAGGTTTTTGGGCAATGCAGCGATGGCACTGCGGGCCGCGCACGTAAGGACCGGCGCCGAACGGTACTCCGGCATCGCCGCCGAGCTCAAGGCTCTGGTGGAGCGAGTGCGTGAACTGGAGGACGAGGCGCGGTCGAGCATGCATGAACTGCACTCCGCCGACCCCGAGCGGTTCATCCGCTGCCGAGACGGCCACGAGCCGTGGCCCGGCGAGATCCCGGCAGGATTCATCCCGCGCCACACCTGCAAGGACGAGTGTCTTTACCACGACCGCGAGATCCTCGATGCCATCATGCAGTGCACCTGCGGCCGACCGCCGTGCCGGGCCTGTGAGATCGGCGGCAAGCTCTGACGAGCCCCGGGGCTTCCGTGGCCGAGCCGGATCCAAACATCACCGTTGGGGCCAGCGACCACCATGACACCTCCCTCCTCGACGCCGACGGCACCCTGGTCCTTCAGCAGCGACGTGGGTCCCAGCGGAAGGCGGACGGGCCGGACGCCGACGAGTTCCGCCTCGCCCCCGACGTGAGCCTGGCCGAGGTCCTGGCCGTGTATGCCGAGGCGGCCGAGCGGACTGACTCGGTGATCGCCGGTATCCCGGCCCGCGGGCAGGCCGTTCCGGTGCTCCGCGGTCTTGCGTGAGCGTCGGTCGACGGCAACCACCGGTCGGTTGATCAGGCCCTGCGTCGGGCTGTGACTCGCCCCGGCCGGCGCACACCGGGGCCTGCTCGGTCAGGCCCCACACCGTTGTGCTGTCAGAGGGCGTCACTGTGAAGCGTCTCCTCCTCCGGCCGAGGGCTGTCCCTCAACTACCGGTCAGCGCTGGATGATCCTGCTGTCGCCGGTGTGACCAAGGCGTCCGAGCCCTCCTGGACAGCTCGCCGTCACGACAGCCTGGCTTGATAACCTGTCGCGATGGACGAGGTGTTGGACGAGGGACCGTTCTTTCACGGCACGAAGGCAGACCTGCGGGTCGGAGATCACCTCACCGCCGGTTTCCGCTCGAACTACCGGCCCGAGATCGTGATGAACCACATCTACTTCACCGCGTTGCGCGACGGCGCAGGACTCGCCGCCGAACTCGCCGCCGGGGACGGGGCTCCGCGCGTGTACGTCGTCGAACCGACCGGGGAGTTCGAGAACGATCCGAACGTCACCGACAGGAAGTTCCCCGGCAATCCCACCCGCTCCTATCGCAGCAAGGAGCCGCTCCGGATCGTCGCCGAGGTCACCGACTGGACGCGACAGACACCCGAAGCTCTCCAGATGTGGCGAGAACGCCTGGCGGCAATCCGTGTGGATGATCGCGCCGAAATCATCAACTAAGGCCGTTCATGGTGGCGGCATCCTGGTCCCTACCCGCGACAGCACGATCGCCGAGCGGTCCGGTACTCCACCAACCACCAGGTCGTCACCGACGCCGGCAGCCGCCCGGTCGTCGTGGTCTGTGGTCGTCCATCCTGTTCGCCGCCGTGCCGGCCGCTGCTGTGACGTGTGCCGAGCTGCGGTACGTGCAGACGCCCTGGACCAGCAGCCAGCGGCTCAGGGCGGCCCCAGCTATGGGTGCACCTCCACCCGGATGCCGCGCCACCGCCCCCAGCCCCCAACGACACAGCGAGGCCCCGCCGGTCACCCCCGAGGCGGGGCTTCGTTGTGTCGAGCGCGGGTCGCGGTCAGGGTGCCACGGCTCGGCCGGTCTGTGGGGAGATCCGGCCGGCGCACAGGCCCTTGCCCGCCAGTGTCTGCGCGATGCGCGGGATCGCGGCGAGCGTGTTGGCGGGCCATTCGTGCATGAGGATGATCTGGCCGTTGGTCAGCCGGGACGCGGCCTGCACGATCGCGTCGGTGCTCGCGCCGTTCCAGTCCTGCGAGTCGACGTCCCAGATGATCTGGGTCAGGCCGTACTTGGCCTCGACCGCCTGGAGCGTGGCGTTGGTCTCGCCGTAGGGCGGGCGGAACAGTTGCGGCGTACCGCCGCCGGCCGCGGCGATCGCCTGCTGGGTGCGGGACACCTCGGAGTCGATCTGTGCCTGGCTCTGCTGGGTGAGGTGGGGGTGGGTGTAGCTGTGGTTGCCGATCCACATGCCGGCGGCTGCCTCGGCCCGGACCTGGGCCGGGTAGGCGGCGGCGTACTGGCCCTCGTTGAACATGGTGGCCCGCAGGCCGTTCTGCCGCAGGGCGTTGAGCAGGGCGGGGGTGTGGGCGTTGGACGGCCCGTCGTCGAAGGTGAGTCCGACGTATCCGGTGCAGCCGGCGGCGTGTGCCGGGGTGGTGCCGGCGGCGGTGACGGTGCCGGCCACGGCCGTCGCGGCGACGGCCAGGGCGGTCAGCAGGGGGCGGTGTGCGGCGCGCATGCGGATGGGTCCTCCTCGTGGGGGGCGGCGTGACCGCGGTGGGGGTGCGGAGAGCGGGGCGGGCGGGGAGGGTCAGCCGCTCATCGTGATGTTGGAGTTGCCGCTGCTCTGGTATCCCTCGGTGGCGAGGATCATGTAGTAGCTGAAGCTGCCCAGCCGCATGCCGTAGCGGGCCCAGGCGTCGAAGTGGTTGCCGGTGGTGATGGTTCCGCCCGTCCTCTTCGACTGCCGCACGCTCCAGTACTGGTTGAAGGTTTTGGTGCCCTCCACCGAGGGGGCGTTGTATCGCGTCGTCTGGTAGACGTCGTAGGTGCCGCCGTCGCTGGTGACCGTGCCCTTGTAGGTCCCGGTGGGCCGGTAGGTGCCCCAGTTGTCGACGATGTAGTACTCCACGAGCGGGTTGGAGGTCCATCCGTACAGCGACAGGTAGCCGTTGCCGGACGGGTTGAAGCTGCCCGAGTACTGCACGTTCCGGCGTCCGCCGTTGCTCCAGCCCTTGCCCGCGACGAAGTTCCCGCAGTTCGTCCACGAGGTGCTGTAGTTGCCGCCGGACCCGAGGGTCATGGAGACCGATCCACCGCCATCGGTCCAGAACGAGTAGTAGAAGCCGTTGTTGGTGCCGGTCTGGTTGGTGGTGATGGTCGTGGCGGCGTGGGCGGTGCCGGGCAGCAGCAGTCCGGACGCGGAGGTCGCCAGCGCCAGAGCGCCGGCACGGTTGATGAAGCCCCTGCGGCTCATCGCGCGGTCGAGGGCCTTGTCGTTGTCCATGTGTGGCTTCCTCCTGGTGAGTACTGGGTGAGTGCTGGGTGAGTGCTGGGTGAGCGCGAGTGCTGGGTGGGTGCTCGACAGCGCTCGCTGGCATGCTCGCGTCAATTGACGCGGCGAAGCGGGTCGGCGCCGGGGGAGCTGGGGGAGGGGGTCGATTGCTGGAGAGTATGCGCCGGGCCGGAAACGCCGGTCAATGCGTCCGTTTCCGAAATTTCACCGAAACTTCGAAGGAGTTCGCCCGAGTCCGGTGTCGAAAGATTCGGACGCTTCTCGTACGGGAGGTCGAGGGCTCATGACGGGCCTCTGGGGCTTGTCGCTGAGCCGGCTGGCCGATCTTCCCGGCGCTGCACAGCTTCCGGCGACCTCTGTCCCCGCGGTTGACGGGGAGAATGGAGCTGCTTACCGTGTCGCAACGCTCGTCTTGTGTACCGAATGTTTCGAGACCCCGTTGAGGAGTCCCGTGAACCTCTCCCGGCTCGTCACGGCCGCCGCCGCGACCTCCTGTCCGGCCCTGCTCCCCCTTCTCGCCGCGAGTCCCGCGGGCGCCTCGAACGGCTCCGCCGTACCGGACCGTCCGCTGCGGCAGCTCGCCGCCGACGACCATCTGCGCGTCGGCACCGCCGTCGACATGTCCGCCCTCGCCGATGACGCCGCCTACCGCCGGCTCACGGGCTCCGGGTTCTCCACGGTCACCCCCGAGGACGTCATGAAGCGGGAATCGGTCGAGCCGTGCCAGGGGGAGTACGACGACTACAGCACGGAGTGGGCGGCCCGAAGAGCGACGCCGTCCACGACCTGCTCAGCCGCTGCGCGCCGACGGCGTCCCCGTCGACGGGGTCGGCTTCCAGGGCCACCTGAGCATCCGGTACGACCTGCCCACCGGTATGGCCGCCGACTTCGCCCGCTTCGACGGACTGGGGCTGGACACCGCGGTGACGGAGGCGGACGTCCGCATGGCCGTGCCGGCCGACGACACGAAGCCGGCCACGCAGGCCGAGGGCTACCGCCGCCTCCTCGACGCCTGCCTGCGCACCCGGCACTGCGTCTCGTTCACCGTGTGGGGCTTCACCGACCGGTACTCCTGGGTCCCCGGCACGTTCCCCGGCGAGGGCGCCGCCGACCTGTACGACGAGGAGTACCGGCCGAAGCCGGCGTACCGGGCACTGGAGTCGAAACTGGCGGGCCGGGCACGCCCCCGGACCGCCCGCTGAGGCCGGGGGAGCCGTCGCCGACGCGGAACCGGAGACGGGCCGCGGGCCGGGGCCGGGCGGCGACTACGGCGAGCCGGGAGACTCGTGCAGGATGTCCCGGGTGATGTCGGCCAGTGACCTGCCCGTGCGGAAGGCTTCGGCGCGCATGAGGGCCAGCGCGTTCTCGGGGGTCAGTTCCCGGGTGGCCACCAGGGCACCGACGGCCCGCGCGGTGTCGAACCAGTGCGCGCGGACGACGTCGACCGGCTCCCAGGACGGGGCCCGGTCCCCGGTGATGATCACGTCCCGGGTGGGCAGGAGTGCCGCCGCCACCGCGTCTGCCACGGCGGACGCACGCTCCAGCGCCTCCTCGTCGAGCGCGTGGGGGCGCAGCGCGAGCAGGTCGACGGAGCCGAGGACGTAGTCGCCGAAGAAGACGGGCAGCGCGTAGACCGACTCCACCTGCGGCAGTTTCTCCCGCATGGCGGCTCCGAACAGCGGCCAGGGCGTCACCGCGCCGCGCAGCTCGTCCACCGCCACGGGCTCGCCCCGGTGCGCCGCGGCGATGCACGGCCCCTCCAGCAGGGTGAACTGGATCTCCTCCAGCAGCAGCGCGGCGTCGTTCGAGGCGGCGAGCAGCTGGCGCGAGGGCGTGTCGGTGAGCAGTGACAGGGTGGCGCCGTCCATGCCGAGTCCCTCGGACACCGCCGCGCACACCCGCCGGGGCACCTCCGTCAGGGCCGCCCCGTCCGCGGCCTCCGCGACCATCCGCACCGCCTTCGTCACGTCGGGTGTCATCCCGCCCTCCGTGACTCGCGGGGGCGGGGAGCGGGGGCGGGGAGCGGCAGGGCGCGCGCCGCGGGCGGGGCGGGCCGGGGACACCGCGGGCGCGACGAGGGCGCCGGCTGACGAGGACAGACCATGTCCACGGAGTACCCGGCCCGGCCGCCGGCACGCCGCGGCGGTACCGGGCCGGTATGCGGGTAACCGGTAGGCCGACAGACGAAGACGGCCGAGTCGGTACGGACAAGGATGATCGTGGACGGACGTTCGCTTCGCGCGGTGGGCTGGGCACGCTCACTGCCGCTCAACAGCCAGGTCAAGACGGCACGTGACTGGGCACGCTCCCATCTGGACGAGCTGGGCTGGTCGGAGTCCGCCCCCGATACGGCGGACGACGTGCTGCTGGTCGTGTCGGAGCTGGCCACCAACGCACAGATCCACGCGCACAGCACCGCGCAGCTGGTGATGTCCTGGGACAGCGACTGCCTGCACATCGCGGTGCACGACACGTCGCCGGAGCTGCCGTCTCCCCGGCAGCCCGACTCCCTTCAGCCCGGCGGGCGGGGCATTCTCCTCATGAACGCCCTGGCCGAGAGCTGGGAGGCCCGGCCGTGCCCGCACGGCAAGACCGTCATCGCCTGTTTTCGGCCGTCCTCGCCGGTGGACGACGGGCACCGCGCAGGGCGGTGACCCCGGCGAGCAGCGCGCCGACGGCGAGCACGACCAGCCCCCGCAGCCACACCCGGCCCTCGATCTGCGTGGCGAGCAGGACGCAGGAGGCCGCGCCCAGCACGGGCAGCACCGTCGGGGCCCGGAAGTGCCGCTCCGTGCCCGGTTCGCGGCGCAGGACGAGCACGGCGATGTTGACCATGAGGAAGACCACGAGCAGCAGCAGGACCAGGGTGGACGCCAGCGTGGCGACGCTCCCGGTCAGCGCGAGGACCATCGCCGGGACGGTGGTGGCCGCGATCGCGGCCCACGGGGTGCGGCGGCCCGGCAGGACCGCGGTCAGCGGCGCGGGGAGCAGCCCGTCGCGGGCCATGCCGAAGGCGAGCCGGGAGGCCATGATGCCGGTCAGGAGGGCACCGTTGGCGACGGCGACGAGCGCGATCGCGCTGAAGAGGCGGACGGGGACGCCGCCCGCCTCCTTGACGACCTCCAGCAGCGGGCCGCTGGAGGCGACGAGCCGGCCGGTCGGCACCGCGGCTGAGGCGGCGACGCCCACCAGGACGTAGACGGCACCGGCGGTGGCCAGGGCGCCGAACAGGGCCCGGGGGTACGAGCGGCGCGGGTTCCGGGTCTCCTCGGCGACGTTCACGGAGGTCTCGAATCCCACGAACGAGTAGTAGGCCAGCACCGAGCCGCTCAGGAGGGCGGTCGCGGCGCCCTTGTCCGCGGTGCCGAGCCGGGTGAGCCGCCCGGGGTCGCCGTCGCCGCGCAGCAGCAGCCAGGCGCCGAGGACCACGATGAGCACCAGTCCGCCGACCTCGATGACGGTGGCGACGGCGTTCGCCCGGGTGGACTCCTTGATGCCGCGCGCGTTGAGCAGGGCGAGCAGGGCGAGGAAGACCACGGCGACGAGGCCCACGGGCAGGGACACGAAGGCCGACAGGTAGTCACCGGCGAAACCGCGGGCCAGGGCGGCGACGGAGACGATGCCGGCGGCGAGCATGCAGAAGCCGGCCAGGAAGCCGGCGAACGGGCCGAACGCCCGCGTGGCGTAGTGGGAGGCGCCACCCGCCCGGGGGTACTTCGTGGCCAGCTCGGCGTACGAGGCGGCGGTCAGCATCGCCAGGACGAGGGCGACGAGCAGCGGTGCCCACACCGCCCCGCCCACGTCGGCGGCGATCTGGCCGACCAGTACGTACACACCGGCGCCCAGGACGTCGCCGAGGATGAAGAAGTACAGCAGGGGGGTGGTGAGGGCCTGCTTGAGCGCGGGGCCGCCCGGGGCGGTCTCCGGTGCCTGTTCTCTCGCTATCGACATGTCGATCCGTGTCCCCGCCGGCACGCGAACCACGCCTGTCTCCTGCGACCGGTGCGGGCCGCGCCTCTCCCGCAGGCGCGAGTTCAGTGCGGCGCGGGCGGCGCGGCGGTGCTCTGCCGCACCACCAGATGCGTGGCCAGCTCGATGCGCAGGGCGGCCTTGCGGGGATCAGCGGGCCGCAGCAGCATCCGGGCCGCCTCCTCGGCCATGCGCCGCAGCGGCTGCTGCACGGTGGTGAGCGGCGGGCTCGACCACCGGGCCGGCGGTACGTCGTCGTACCCCACCACCGACAGCTCCCGCGGCACGCTCAGGCCCAGCACCCGGGCCGCCTCCAGGACGCCCAGCGCCTGGAGGTCGCTCCCGGCGAAGATCGCCGTGGGCCGGTCCGGGCGGCGCAGCAGCTCCAGGGCGTGCTCGTAGCCGCCCTGGACGTGGAAGTCGCCGAAGCGCACCAGCCGCGGGTCCGGTTCCAGGCCCGCCATCGCCAGCGCGGAGCGGTACCCGTCCAGCCGGGCCAGCGAGCACATCAGGTCCTCGGGGCCGGTGATGATGGCGACGCGTTCGTGGCCCTGGTCGGTGAGGTGGCGGGTGGCGGCCAGCCCGCCGGCCCAGTTGGCCGAACCGACGGACGGTACGTCGGGATCGGGATCACCGGCCGGGTCCACGATGACGAACGGGATGGCCCGGGACCGCAGCCGTCTCTTCACGGCCTCCGGGACGGTGGAGAAGACCAGCAGCACTCCCAGGGGTCGGCGGCGCAGGACTCCCTCGATCCACTCGGGTCCGGGCGCCTGCCGTGTCCCGCTCTCGGTGAGCGCGACGGTGGCGCCGCTGCGCTGGGCGACGTTCTCCACGCCCCGGATCAGCTCCATCGCCCAGACGCTCTCCAGTTCGTGGAAGACGATCTCGATGAGCGGGGCCGGGGGCGGTCCCGGGGTGCGCCGGCGGTAGCCGTGAACCTCCAGCAGGCGCTCGACCTTGTCCCGGGTTGCCGGGGACACATCCGAACGACCGTTGAGGACTTTCGAAACTGTCGGGAGGGAGACGCCGGCCTCTTTGGCCACGGCTGCCAGGGTCACTCTGCGGCCGACCTCGTCTTCTGCGCCCATGGCGGCAGCATAGGGCATGGCGTCCGATAACGGTTTGGCCGCGTGCGTGCACGACCGTTGACCATTTCTTCGGTGTGCTCCTACTGTCCAGCCGCAGGACTTTCGACTTTAGTACCGAAACTTTCGGAAGGCGGATGATCATGCGTACACGGATACCCCGGGTGCTCGCCTGCGGCGCGACGCTCGCCCTGGCGGCGAGCCTCGCCGCTTGCGGAAACAGCGGGGGAGGTTCCTCGGACGACGGCAGGATCCACGTGCTGGTCTACGGGGACGCCAGCAACAAGGTCGAGAAGCGGATCGTCGACACCTTCAACCGGACGTCCGACGTCAAGGCCGTCCTCGACACCATCCCCGGCGCCGACTACCAGCAGAAGCTCCAGACGATCATCAACACGCCGCAGGCGCCGGACGTCTTCTTCAACTGGGGCGGCGGCAGCATCCAGCCGTTCGTGAAGGCCGGGCTGCTGATGCCGCTGGACGACTTCGTGAAGAAGGACCCGAACCTGGACGACAAGTTCCTGCCCGCCGTCTACAACAGCGCCGTCATCGACGGCAAGCCCTACGGCATCCCGATGCGCGGCACCCAGCCGGTCCTGCTGTTCCACAACAAGGACGTCCTCGACAAGGCGGGCGTGGAGCGGCCCGCGACCTGGCCCCAGCTGATCGACGCCGTCAAGAAGCTCAAGTCCCAGGGGACCACCCCCATCGCCCTCGGCGGCGGCGACCAGTGGCCGACGCTGATGTGGTTCGAGTACGTCTACGACCGCGTCGCCGGCCCGCGGCTGTTCCAGAAGGCACTGGACGGCGACAAGGACGCCTGGGCGAGCGCGGACAGCCGTAAGGCGCTCGGCATGCTGCGGGAGCTGGTCGACGCCGGTGCCTTCGGCAAGAACTACGACTCCGTGAAGTACACCAACGGCGCCTCGCCCGCGCTGGTGGCCCAGGGCAAGGCCGGCTTCGAGCTGATGGGCTCCTGGTACTACGCGCAACAGCAGCAGGACGTCAAGGACTTCGCCGCCAAGGGCCTGGGCTACAGCTCGTTCCCGGACGTCCCCGGCGGCAAGGGCGACCCGTCCGACGTCGTCGGCAACACCAACAACTTCTACTCGGTGCTGAAGAAGACCGAACACCCCGAGGCGGTCGCCCGGTTCCTGAAGCTGATGTACTCCGACCAGTTCGTCAAGGCCCAGCTGGCCATCGGCAACCTGCCGACCACCACGAACACGCCGCAGTTCCTCGGCACGTCGGCCAGCCCCGCCTACTCCCGCTTCCAGTACGGCCTCGTCGCCAAGGCGAAGTCCTTCCAGCTGTCGTGGGACCAGGCCTTCCCGCCGTCGGCCATGACGCCCATCCACCAGGCCGTCCAGCAGTTCTTCGACGGGCAGCTCGACACCGACGGCTTCATCAAGGCCATGCAGGCCCTCCCGGCCGAGTGAACCGCACATGACGACACAGACCACGAGCGCCCCGCCCGCCGCCACGGCCCCCGGGAAGGACCGGCGGCGGGCGGAAGCCTCCTACACCGCCCAGGGCACGCGCCCCGGCTTCCTCTGGGCCCTGCCCGCCACCCTGTTCTTCGCCCTCTTCGCCATCGTGCCGCTGATCATGGTGGCGGTGCTGTCCTTCATGAGCTGGAACGGCCTGGGGTCACCGCGGTTCGTCGGGACGGACAACTGGCGGCGCATCCTCGACGACCCCGTGATGATCAAGAGCATCTGGCTCACCCTGCTGCTCACCGGCCTGGGCGTGGCCCTCCAGACCCCGCTGAGCATCGTGCTCGGCGTCTGGGCCGCCGGACACCAGCGCAACCGCGCCGTCCTGTCGGCGATCTACTTCGTCCCGCTGCTGCTGTCCTCCACCGCCGTGTCGGTGCTGTGGCGGGCGCTGCTCGACCCGAACTTCGGCATCCCCGCGCGGATGACCTGGCTGTTCGGCGACGGCAACCTGTTCGGTGAGCAGAGCTCGGCGATCGGCGTGCTGGCCTTCGTCAGCACCTGGCAGTTCACCCCGTTCCACACGCTGATCTACCAGGGCGCCGCCCGCGCCGTCCCGCAGGTGCTGTACCAGGCGGCGGCGATCGACGGCGCGGGGCGCTACCGCCGGTTCTTCCACATCACCCTGCCGCAGCTGCGCACCTCGGTGATCACCTCGATGATCCTGATGATCGTCGGCGGGCTCACCACCTTCGAGACCGTGTTGATCCTCACCCAGGGCGGACCGGGCACCGACACCACGATCAGCTCCTACTACATGTACCAGAAGGCCTTCAAGGGCTTCGACTTCGGCGCCGGCTCGGCCATCGCCCTCTGCCTGGTCGTCGCCGCCACGGTCGTCTCGCTGATCGTCGTCCGCGTCTCCGGCTACGACAGGATGCGCAGCTCCATGGAGGGGGTGTCATGAGGCAGCGCCCCAACTACCCGGCCGGCGCCGGCTCGCTCGTCTGGCTCGTCCTGGTGGGCCTGCCGCTGTACGTGATGCTCACCGCGACCCTGCGCACCCGCGAGGACTACGCGAAGCACGGCCCCCTGTCCTTCCCCCGCGACCTCACCCTGGACAACTACACCGGGGCCTTCGACTCGGGCTTCGGCCGGTACTTCCTCAACACCGTCGTCGTCACCGTCTGCGTCGTCGGCGTGGTGCTGCTGCTCGTGCCGCCCCTGGCCTACGCGATCGTCCGCAGCCGCGGCCGGGTCACCTCGCAGATCTTCCGGCTGTTCCTGCTGGGCCTCGCCATCCCCGCCCAGGCCGTCATCGTCCCGATGTTCTACCTGATCAGCGAGGCGGGCCTGTACGACAACCTGCTCGGCATCATCCTGCCCACCGCCGCGTTCTGCCTGCCGATGTCGGCCCTCATCCTCAGCGGCGCCATGCGCGACATCAGCCCCGAGCTGTTCGAGGCCATGACGATGGACGGGGCGAGCCCGCGGCGGATGTTCTTCCAGCTCGTCGTCCCGCTCTCGCGCGGCGGTCTCTCCACGATCGTGGTGTTCTCCGCGCTCCAGGCCTGGAACGGCTTCCTGTTCCCGCTCGTCCTGACCCAGTCCGACTCCACCAAGGTGATCACGCTGGGCCTGTACAACTTCCAGACCGAGCACGGCATCGACATCCCCGGTCTGCTGGGCGCCGTGACGCTCTCCATGGTGCCCGTCCTGCTCGTCTACCTGTTCGCCCGCCGGGCCCTCGTCCAGGGCCTGATGGGCATGGGAGGAAAGTGACCGCCAACGTGGCCGTAGAGACCATCCCCGAAGTCCCCCTCTGGAACGACCCGGCCCAGGACACCGGCACCCGGGTGTCCGCGCTGATCGGTGCGATGACCGTCGAGGAGAAGATCGCCCAGCTGTACGGCGTGTGGGTCGGCGCGTCCGACGAGGGCGCCGAAGTCGCCCCGCACCAGCACGACATGGAGGACGCGGTCGACCTCGACGCCCTCCTGCCGGCCGGTCTGGGACAGCTCACCCGCCCCTTCGGCACGGCACCCGTCGACCCCGCGCTCGGCGCGCTCTCCCTGCTGCGCACCCAGAAGCGGATCATGGCCGCGAACCGCTTCGGCATCCCCGCCCTGGCGCACGAGGAATGCCTGGCCGGGTTCGCCACCTGGGGCGCCACCGCCTACCCCGTCCCGCTGTCCTGGGGCGCCACCTTCGACCCCGGCCTGATCCGCCGGATGGCCGCGGCCATCGGCCGCGACATGCGGTCCGTCGGCGTCCACCAGGGTCTCGCGCCTGTCCTGGACGTGGTCCGCGACGCCCGCTGGGGCCGCGTGGAGGAGACCATCGGCGAGGACCCGTACCTCGTCGGCAGCATCGGCACCGCCTACGTCCAGGGGCTGCGGTCCGCCGGCGTCGTCGCCACCCTGAAGCACTTCGCCGGATACTCCGCCTCCCGTGCCGGCCGCAACCTCGCGCCCGTCGGCATGGGCCCGCGCGAGCGGGCGGACATCGTCCTGCCCCCCTTCGAGATGGCCGTGCGCGAGGGTGGCGCCGACTCCGTCATGCACGCCTACACCGACACCGACGGCATGCCCTCCGCGGCCGACGAGGACCTCCTCACCGGGCTGCTGCGCGACACCTGGGGCTTCGACGGCACGGTCGTCGCCGACTACTTCGGCATCGCCTTCCTCAAGACCCTGCACGGCGTCGCCGGCGACTGGGCGGAGGCCGCGGGGGCGGCCCTGCGGGCAGGCGTCGACGTGGAACTGCCGACCGTCAAGACGTTCGGCGCGCCCCTCGCCGAAGCCGTCGCCGCGGGCCGGGTCCCGGAGTCGCTCATCGACCGCGCCCTGCGCCGGGTGCTCACCCAGAAGGCCCGGCTGGGCCTGCTCGACGCCGGCTGGGACCCGGTCCCGGCCGCCCTGCGGGGAGGCGGTCCGGACGACCCGGACGCCCTGCGCGGCAGCGTCGGCCTGGACACCGCCGAGAACCGGGAACTGGCCCGCGCCGTCGCCGAGGAGGCCGTCGTCCTGCTGGCCAACGACGGCACCCTGCCCCTGGACCGGCCCCGCCGCATCGCCCTGATCGGCCCCAACGCCGCCGAACCCACGGCCGTACTGGGCTGCTACTCCTTCCCCCAGCACGTCGGCGTGCACCACCCGGGGACGCCGGCCGGCATCGACCTGCCCACCCTGGAGGACGCCCTCCGGCGCGAGTTCCCCGGCGCGGAGATCACCGTGGCCCGCGGCACCGGCGTCGACGACGGCGATGTCTCCGGCCTCGCCGAGGCCGTCGGTGCCGCGCGCCGGGCCGACGTCGTCGTCGCGGCCCTCGGTGACCGCGCGGGCCTGTTCGGCCGGGGCACCAGCGGTGAGGGCTGCGACGCCGAGTCACTGGCCCTGCCCGGCGCCCAGCAGTACCTGCTCGACGCGCTGCTGGACAGCGGCACGCCGGTGGTGGCGGTCCTGCTCGCCGGCCGGCCCTACGCCCTCGGCCGCGCCTCGGAGGAGGCCGCCGCGCTGGTGCAGTCCTTCTTCCCCGGCGCGGAGGGCACCACCGCCCTCGCCGGTGTCCTCAGCGGCCGGACCAACCCCTCGGGGCGGCTGCCGGTCAGCGTGCCCCGCGGTACGGGCGGCCAGCCCGCCACCTACCTCGGCGCCCGGCTCGCCCAGGCCGGCGACGTCTCCAGCATCGACCCCACCCCGGCCTTCGCGTTCGGGCACGGCCTGTCCTACACGTCCTTCGACTGGGAGGATCTGACGGTCGGGCGGGCGGAGACGGACACCGGCGGCGAGTTCGTCCTCGGCCTCACGGTGCGCAACACGGGGGAGCGGCACGGCACCGAGACCGTCCAGCTCTACCTGCACGACCCGGTCGCCTCCGTCGTCCAGCCGGTGCAGCGGCTCATCGGGTACACCCGGGTCCCGCTCGCCCCGGGCGAGGCCCGCCGCCTGCGCGTGACCGTACCGGCCGACCTGGCCTCCTTCACCGGCCGCGACGGGCGCCGGGTGGTCGAACCGGGCGAGCTGCACCTGCGTCTGGCGGCGTCCAGCAGCGACGTCCGGCTGACGGCGACGGTCACCCTGACCGGCGCGGCACGCCACGTGGACCACCGCCGCCGGTTCCACGCGCACTTCGTCCAGGAGGAGGCAGGACGGCCGGAACCCGAGCCGCACACCGCCGTCTGACCGCCACCGCGCCGTGGCCCGCCCCCGGCGGGAA
This sequence comes from Streptomyces sp. NPDC006309, assembly GCF_040613095.1. Lineage (NCBI taxonomy): Bacteria > Bacillati > Actinomycetota > Actinomycetes > Kitasatosporales > Streptomycetaceae > Streptomyces > Streptomyces sp. NPDC006309. The sequence goes on from NZ_JBEXRO010000008.1 coordinate 154,605, forward strand.
GCGGGCCACGGCGCCGGCCGTCAGCCACGCTCGACGGTGACGGTCACCCGGCTGCCCGGTACGGCCCGCACCCACGCCCGGCCGGCCGTCCGGCGCCCGACGGCCGCGCCGCCGCCCGCCGTGATCCGCCAGGTGCCCGGCGGCAGGGACAGCGCGGTCAGCCGGGAACCGTGGCGTGCCGCGCGGTAGGAGAGCCGGTACACGCCCCGCCCGGCGTCGTACACGGCGGAGCTGACCGTGCCCGCGACGGCCTCCGCGTACGGCTCGGCGGTCAGCTCCTTGTGGGTGCGGAAGGCGCCGGTGGCACCGACAGCGCAGTACCCGCCGCCGTAGCACCACTCGTAGCCCGCCCAGCCGGAGGTGTAACGGCCCAGGGAGGCCATCGCGTCGCGGTAGAAGCGGCCCATGTTCGGCAGGGTGCTGTCGGGCGGCCCCCACTCGCCGACCACGACCGGGACCCCGTACCGCTCCGGGTAGACGGTCACGGCCCGCTCGTACGACTCGATCCAGCCGGCGCCGGGGTCGTAGTCGGAGCCCGCCTCCATGGCGGTGTCGTAGAAGTGCGGCGCGTACACGACGCGGGGGTCCTCGACGCGGCCGAGGCCGGTCGGTACGCCCTCGCCCACGACCGGGGTGGGTTCGACGAACAGCCAGGAGCGCCGGTCGGCCGAACGGACCGCGCCGGCCAGCCGGTTGTACATCGGCGTCAGTTGTTCGCGCTCGATGCGGCCCGCCGCCGTCACCGGATCCTCCCCCGGACGTACTTCGCCCATCGGCTCGTTGAGGAGGTCGTAGCCGAGCACGGCCGGATGGCGGGCGAAGCGGGCGGCGAGGGTCCGCCACATGCCGGCCTGGGCCCGGCGCAGGTCGGCGTCCTCGTAGAGATGGGTGAAGGCGCGCTGCACGGCGGGCTCGAAGTACTCGGCGAACCAGTCGTCCGGATGCGGCGTGAAGGGCAGCCCGTCGGTCCTGGTCGCCCACTCGGGGATGCCGCGGTGGCCGAAGGCGGGCCCGAAGACGTCCTGGTGGGCGTCGAGCACGACCTTCACGCCGTGGCGTTCGGCCCAGTCCAGGATCCGTCCGATCCTGCTCAGGTAACCGCGGCTGTACCGCCCCGGCCTCGGTTCCAGGTCGTCCCAGAACACCAGCAGCCGGGCGAGGCCGAAACCCTCCGCGCGCATGTCGCGCAGGTGCCGTTCGGTGATGCCGGTCAGCGCCTGGCCGCCACGGTGCGCCTTGTCCTCGAGGTTCCAGCCGCGCAGGGTCAGGACCCGCCCCTGCCGGTCCGTGAGCGGGGGGATGCCCCGCCCGGGGTCCTCGACGGTGGCGGTTGCGGCGGCGTGAGCGGTGGTGGGGGCGGTGGCGGGGGCAAGCAGCGCGGCGACGGCCGTACTCGCCGTCAGAATCGCTCGCAGCACAGGAGACCTCCGGGCCGGCGGTGTTCGTCGTGCCGCGCATCCCACCAGCAGTCGCGGCGCTTCTCAAGGGTCCGGTGCCGTCCGGCGCCTCCTGCTGTCTACTGGTTGCGGGCCCGGCACGTCCCCGGCTGAGCCCGGCATTTGTCCTTACATACTGACCTGTTCGTGAAAGAATGTCTTAACAAAGTATTGACAGTGGGCCCGGCAGAGGCTTGTATCCCGTCCCAACGCAACAGCGTCCGTTCCCCCGTCGCACGCACAGTGAGGTGCAGGCAAGATGGACCGCTCTTCTCGCTCCCGCTCCCGCCGAGCGGCCCCCCTCGTGGCCGTGGCCACCGCGGCGGCGCTCACCCTCGCCGGCTGCTCCAGCGGCTCCGGCGGCAAGAAGGCCGAGGCGGGAGCGGCGAACGCCTCCGCGGGCAGGGCCGACACGCCCCGGATGACCGTCGCGCTGGTCACCCACCAGGCGCCCGGAGACACCTTCTGGGACACCGTCCGCAAGGGCGCGCAGGCCGCGGCGGCCAAGGACAACGTCAAGCTCGTCTACTCCGCCGACCCGAACGCCGGCAACCAGGCCGGCCTGGTGCAGAACGCCGTGGACCAGAAGGTCGACGGCATCGCGGTCACCCTGGCCAAGCCGGACGCCATGAAGGGCGTGCTCGGCAAGGCCGAGCAGGCCGGCATCCCGGTGGTGGGTCTGAACTCGGGTCTGAGTGACTGGAAGAAGCTCGGCCTGGTCGAGTTCTTCGGGCAGGACGAGGGCGTGGCGGGCGAGGCGTTCGGCGACAAGCTCGACACCACCCCCGCCAAGAAGATCGTCTGCGTGATCCAGGAACAGGGCAACGTCGGCCTCACCCAGCGCTGCGACGGCGTGAAGAAGACGTTCAAGGGCACCACTGAGACCCTGTACGTGAACGGCACCGACATGCCGTCCGTGAGGTCGACCATCACGGCGAAGCTGAAGCAGGACAACTCCATCGACACCGTCGTCACCCTCGGCGCCCCCATCGCCCTCACCGCGACCCAGTCCGTGGCCGACGCGGGCAGCAAGGCCGAGGTGGCCACGTTCGACCTCAACAACCAGCTGGTCAAGGCCGTCCGGAACGGCAGTATCGAGTTCGCCGTCGACCAGCAGCCCTACCTCCAGGGCTACATGGCGGTCGACTCCCTGTGGCTCTACAAGAACAACGGCAACTACAGCGGCGGCGGAGTGCAGCCGGTGCTCACCGGCCCGGCCTTCGTCGACAAGAGCAACGTCGACAAGATCGCCGAGTTCGCCGCGAAGGGCACCCGGTGATGAGTATGGCCCAGCAGGCTGAACCGGCGGTGGGCACGCCGCCGGCGCCCGGACCCCGGCGGACCGACGGCCGCACCACCCGGCGCCCGCTTCCGCTCCGGCTGCTCGCCCGGCCCGAAGTGGGCGTCTTCCTCGGCGCCGCGGCCGTCCTGGTCTTCTTCCTGATCGCCGCGCCGCCGGTGCGCGACGGCAGCTCGATGGCGAACATCCTCTACCAGTCGTCGACCATCGGGATCATGGCGCTCCCGGTGGCCCTGCTGATGATCGGCGGCGAGTTCGATCTCTCCTCGGGCGTCGCGGTGATCTCCTCGGCGCTCACCGCCAGCATGCTCAGCTACCAGCTCACCCTGAACGTGTGGACCGGAGTCATCGTCGCCCTGGCCGTGTCCCTCGCGATCGGCGCCCTCAACGGCTGGATGGTCGTCAGGACCGGCCTGCCCAGCTTCCTGATCACCCTCGGCACCTTCCTGTTCCTCCAGGGCGCCAACCTGGCCGTGACCAAGCTGGTCACCGGGAACGTCGCCACCGACGACGTCAGCGACATGGACGGCTTCGGCCCGGCCAGGAAGATCTTCGCGTCCTCCTTCGGCGTCGGCGGGGTACAGGTGAAGATCACCGTGGTCTGGTGGCTGGTCTTCGCGGCCCTCGCCACCTGGGTGCTGCTGCGCACCAGGTACGGCAACTGGATCTTCGCGGTCGGCGGCGACAAGGACAGCGCCCGCGCCGTCGGCGTCCCCGTCACCTTCACCAAGATCAGCCTGTTCATGCTGGTCGGCTTCGGCGCCTGGTTCGTCGGCATGCACAACCTGTTCTCGTTCAACACCGTGCAGTCCGGCGAGGGCGTCGGCCAGGAGCTGATCTACATCGCCGCGGCCGTCATCGGCGGCTGTCTGCTCACCGGCGGCTACGGCTCCGCGATCGGCCCGGTCTTCGGCGCCTTCATGTTCGGCATGGTGCAGCAGGGCATCGTCTACGCCGGCTGGAACCCCGACTGGTTCAAGGCGTTCCTCGGCGTGATGCTGCTCGGCGCCGTCCTGATCAATCTGTGGGTCCAGCGCACGGCGACCCGGAGGTGACCCATGACCGACAACGGAAGCACATCCCACGGCACCGCCCGCCAGGACGGCGCGCCCGCGCCGGACGGCCCCCTGGTCGAACTGCGCGGCGCCGGCAAGTCCTACGGCAACGTCCGCGCCCTGCACGGCGTCGACCTCCGGGTCCCCGCCGGCCGGGTCACCTGCGTGCTCGGCGACAACGGCGCCGGCAAGTCCACCCTCATCAAGATCATCTCGGGGCTGCACCGGCACACCGAGGGCGAGTTCCTCGTCGACGGGCAGCCGGTGCGTTTCAGCACCCCCCGCGAGGCCCTGGACAAGGGCATCGCCACCGTCTACCAGGACCTGGCCACCGTCCCCCTCATGCCCGTGTGGCGGAACTTCTTCCTCGGCTCCGAGCTGACCCGGGGCCCCTGGCCCGTCCGCCGCCTCGACATCACCCGCATGAAACGGACCGCCGACGAGGAACTGCGCCACATGGGCATCGCCCTGGACGACCTGGAGCAGCCCATCGGCACCCTCTCCGGCGGCCAGCGGCAGAGCGTGGCGATCGCCCGCGCCGTCCACTTCGGCGCCCGTGTCCTCATCCTGGACGAGCCGACGGCCGCCCTCGGCGTCAAGCAGTCCGGCGTGGTCCTGAAGTACATCGCCGCCGCCCGCGACCGCGGCCTCGGCGTCATCTTCATCACTCACAACCCCCACCACGCCTACATGGTCGGCGACCACTTCAGCGTCCTGCGCCTGGGCACCCTCGAACTGTCCGCCGAACGCGCCGAGGTCACCCTGGAACAGCTGACCAACCACATGGCCGGCGGCGCCGAACTCGCCGCGCTCAAGCACGAACTGGCCCAGGTGCGCGGCGTCGACGTGGAGGAGCTGCCCGAGGACGGCGGTCCCGGCGCACCCGTGACGACCTCCCCGGAAGGAACCCCCTGACATGGACCGCCCCACCCCTCTGGACCGCATCCGGGTCGGCTCCGCCCCCGACTCCTGGGGTGTCTGGTTCCCCGACGACCCCCGGCAGGTGCCCTGGGAACGCTTCCTCGACGAGGTCGGCGAGGCCGGCTACGAGTGGATCGAACTCGGCCCCTACGGCTACCTCCCCACCGATCCGGCACGGCTGACGGAGGAAGTGGCCAGGCGGAACCTGAAGGTCTCCGCGGGCACGGTCTTCACCGGCCTGCACCGCGGCCCGGCCGTCTGGGAGGAGACCTGGGCCCACGTCAGCCAGGTCGCCGCGCTCACCGGGGCGATGGGCGCCCGGCACCTGGTGGTGATCCCCTCCTTCTGGCGGGACGACAGGACCGCCGAGATCCTGGAACCCCCCGAGCTGACCACCGAGCAGTGGGCGCACCTGACCAAGGGCATGGAACGGCTCGGCCACGAGGTCAGGGAGGCGTACGGCCTGGAACTCGTCGTGCACCCGCACGCCGACACCCACATCGACACCGAGGCCCACGTCGAACGGTTCCTGGACTCCACCGACAGCGAACTGGTCAACCTCTGCCTGGACACCGGGCACTACGCCTACTGCGGCGGTGACAGCGTCCGGCTCATCCAGACCTACGGCGAGCGCATCGGCTACCTGCACCTCAAGCAGGTCGACCCCGACGTCCTCGCCCAGGTGGTCGCCGACGGCGTGCCGTTCGGGCCGGCCGTGCGGCGCGGAGTGATGTGCGAACCGCCGTCGGGCGTGCCCGCGCTGGGTCCGGTGCTGGAGGCCGCGCAGAAGCTGGGCGTGGAGCTGTTCGCGATCGTCGAGCAGGACATGTACCCGTGCGAGCCGGACGCGCCGCTGCCGATCGCGGTGCGCACCCGGCGTTTCCTGCGGTCCTGCGGGGCCTGAGGAGCGTGACGGATCCGGGGAACCGGCCGCGGCACCGGGCGCGCCGGCCGGTTCCTTCGGTATCCCAGGGGATTCGGCGCGGACGCGGCCGGGAACCAACCGGGGCACGCGGGCGTTGTGCAGGAGACGGGGGACGCCCGCGCCGACGGGAGGACGAGATGACACACCGTACGGAACCTCGCACGACGCCCCAGGACGCCGCGGGCGACGCCGACCCGGCCGCCCTGCGCCGCGACCGCTTCGGCGCGTTGCCGGAGCGGATACGCCTGGAGGAGACGGTGGAGACGAAGCCGGCGACGACACCGGACCCGACGCGGGACACCTACAACCCGGACGAGTGGCTGATCCGGTACTGCGGCTGAGGAGCGGGCACGGCGCCGGGCACGCGCCCGGCACCGCCTTCCGCTCCCGCCTGCCGGCTCCGGCTCACGCCCGGCGCACCTCCGCCGGCGTCACCGGGCGGTGCTCGCGCAGGGACAACGTGCAGGCCTCGGCGATCCAGCCCGCCTCCAGGGCGTCCTCGATGGTGCAGGGCGAGGGGCGGACGCCCGCTACGACCTCGGTGAACGCGGTGAGTTCGGCGCGGTAGGCGTCGCCGAAGCGGTCCATGAAGAAGGCGTGCGGGGTACCGGCGGGGAAGACCGCCCCAGGCTCGGCCGAGCGCAGCGGCAGTTTGTCGTCCAGGCCGACGGCGAGGGAGTCCGCGAAGCCGTGCAGCTCCATGCGGACGTCGTAACCCCGGCCGTTGTGACGGGAGTTGGACACCACCGCGATCGTGCCGTCGTCCAGGGTGAGCACCGCGCCGGTGGTGTCGGCGTCGCCCGCGGCCCTGATGTAGCCGGCGCCCCGGTTGCCGCCCACCGCGTACACCTCGGCGACCTCGCGGCCGGTCACCCAGCGGATGATGTCGAAGTCGTGCACGGAGCAGTCCCGGAAGATCCCGCCGGACGCGGCGACGTACGCGGCGGGCGGCGGCGCCGGGTCCAGGGTCGTGCACCGGACGGTGTGCAGGATGCCCAGCTCACCGGCGCGCACGGCGGCTCGCGCGGCGGCGAAGCCCGCGTCGAAACGCCGGTTGTAGCCGATCTGCACCGGCACGCCGCTGTCCCGCACGGCCTCCCGCACCGCCACTGCTTCCGCGATCGTGCGGGCCACCGGCTTCTCGCAGAAGACCGGCACCCCGGCCTCGACGCCGGCCCGGATCAGCGCCGGATGGGCGTCGGTGGCCGCCGCGACGACGAGGGCGTCCACGCCGCCCGCCAGCAGGGCCTCCGGCGAGTCCGCGACCCGCGCCCCGAACCGCTCGGCGGCGGCCACGGCCGCGCCCGCGAACGGGTCGGCCACGACCAGCGACTCGACGGCGTCCAGTCCGGAGAGGGTCTCGGCGTGGAAGGCGCCGATGCGGCCGAGGCCGAGAATTCCGATACGCATGTGCACTCTTTCGGTCACAGGAGCGGAGCGGTCCTGTCATTCTTGTCAGCACAAACCCCTCGAACAACCAGCAGGCAACCGTCAAAAACCCCTCAAGGAGCCGGGCCATGGGCCATCCGTTCCCCCTGCGCGAGATAGCCCGGCAGGCGGGCCTGAGCGAGGCCACCGTGGACCGGGTGCTGAACGGCAGGGGAGGGGTGCGCGAGAGCACCGCGCAGGAGGTGCGCCGGGCCATCGCGGACCTCGACCGCCAGCGCACCCAGGTACGGCTGGTCGGCCGCACGTTCATGGTCGACATCGTGGCGCAGGCGCCCGAGCGGTTCACCGCCGCCGTACGCGCCGCCCTGGAGGCCGAACTGCCCGCGCTGCACCCGGCCGTGGTCCGCTCACGTTTCCACTTCCGCGAGACCGGGCCGGCCGGGGAGCAGGCCGGGACACTGGACCGCATCGCCCGGCGCGGCTCCCAGGGCGTGATCCTCAAGGCGCCGGACGTCCCCGAGATCACGGCGGCCGTCGGCCGGCTCACCGCCGCCGGCATCCCGGTCGTCACCCTGGTCACCGACCTGCCCGCCAGCGGCCGCCTGGCCTACGTCGGCATCGACAACCGGGCCGCCGGCGCGACCGCCGCCTATCTGACCGGCCAGTGGCTCGGCGGCCGGCCCGGCAACGTCCTCACCAGCCTCAGCAGCGGCTTCTTCCGCAACGAGGAGGAGCGCGAGATGGGCTTCCGCGGCGTCATGCGGGCCCGGCACCCGGAGCGGACGCTGGTGGAGATCACCGAGGGACAGGGACTGGACACCACGCAGTACGACCTCGTGCGCGCCGCCCTGGAACGCGACCCGGAGATCCGGGCGGTGTACTCGATCGGCGGCGGCAACAACGCCACCCTGCGGGCCTTCGCCGACCTCGGCCGGGACTGCGCCGTGTTCGTCGCGCACGACCTGGACCACGACAACACCCGCCTGCTGCGCGAGCACCGCCTGTCCGCCGTGCTCCACCACGACCTGCGGCACGACATGCGCGAGGCCTGCCACGAGGTGATGCGGTTCCACGGCGCGCTGCCGCCCGCGGGCCCGCTGCTGCCGTCCCCGATCCAGGTCGTCACGCCCTACAACATGCCCGCGCGGACCGCCGGGTGACGGGGGCCGGACGGCCGGTACGGGGTCGGGCAGCCCGAGAACGGGCGGTTCTCCGGCGCGCTCAGCCGCCGTCCACGTCCACCCACGAGCCGAGCCGGGCCGACCGCGTCATCGCGTCCAGCACGGTCGCGCTGTGCACGGCGTCCGCGAGGGTGGCCCCGTACGGCGTGCCCTCGGCGATGGAGCGGACGAAGCGGTGCGCCTCGATCACCTTCAGGTCGTCGTAGCCCATCGCGTTCCCCGCGCCGGGCTGGAACGCGGCGAACTCGCCGTCGCCCGGGCCGACGTACACGGTGCTGACCGGCTGGTCCTGGTACGTCGTTCCCCGGCTCACCCCCAGTTCGCTCATCCGCCGGAAGTCCCAGAACACCGCCCCCCGGGTGCCGTGCACCTCGAAGCCGTAGGTGTTCTGCTCGCCGACCGAGACCCGGCAGGCCTCCAGGACCCCGCGGGCGCCCGAGACGAAGCGCAGCAGACAGCTGACGTAGTCCTCGTTCTCGACGGGGCCCGGTACGCCGCCGCAGGCCAGGGCGTGACCGGCCGTCGCACCGGCCGGCCGGGCCCGCTCCGGCACGAAGACCGCCGTGTCGGCGGTCAGCGACGCGATGTCGCCGAGCAGGAACCGGGCCAGGTCGGCGCCGTGCGAGGCCAGGTCGCCGAGCACCCCGTTGCCGCCGCGTTCGCGCTCGTACCGCCAGGTCAGGGCGGAGTCCGGGTGGGCGGCGTAGTCGCTGAACAGCCGGATCCGGGCGTGGGTGACCGCGCCGATCCCGCCGGAGACGATCAGCTCGCGGGCTGCCTCGACGGCGGGCGCGTTGCGGTAGTTGAAGCCGACCGTGCCCTGGACGCCGGCCCGGGCGACGGCGCCGGCGACCGCGCGGGCGTCCCCGGCGGTCAGGCCCACCGGTTTCTCGATCCACAGGTGCTTGCCGGCCTCGGCCATCGCCACGCCGATCTCGCGGTGCAGGAAGTTCGGCGCGGTGACGCTGACGGCCCGCACCCGCGGGTCGGCCGCCACCTCGCGCCAGTCGCGGGTCGCCGACGCGAACCCGAACCGCTCGGCGGCCTCCTCGGCCCGGCCCGGCACCTCCTCGGCGACCGCCACCAGCAGGGGGCGCAGCGGGAGCCGCGGATAGTGGTGGGGTAGCCGGGCGTACGCCTGGGTGTGCACCCGGCCCATCCAGCCGAACCCGATGACGGCGACACCCAGCGCATCCACCATGACAGCCTCTCCCTGACCCGCGGGACCGGTCCACCTCTGTCCGGGCCACCTTTGTCCGGACATACGCGCGTGTCAAGCCTCTGGCAGGTGCGGGGCCGGTTCCGCTCAGAGGCTGATCGCGTAGGCCTTGCGGAGGGTCTCGTGCACGGTCCACGTCGTCCGGTCACCCGCGCGGAGCACCGCCATGTCGCCGGGCCCCACCGTCAGCACCGGCCCGCCCTCGACCTCGATCGTCGCCGAGCCGCTGATCACCACGAACAGCTCGTCCGCCTCCGTGTCGGTGACCACGCCCGGCGTGATCTGCCAGATGCCGCGGATCTGCCGGCCGTCCGGTGACTCCCAGACCACCTTGCCGGTCACCTCCGGCTGCCCGGCGACGATCTGCTCCGGGTCGAGCGGCTCGGGTGCGAGGTCGGCGCCCGGGATGTGGAGCGCGAAGCTGTGCGTCATGCGGCCGACCCTAGCCCGCGCGCGGGCCGTGCCGCCGTCGACAGTGTGTGGGGCATCGGGCCTGGTGAGGGGACACTTCGTCGCCCGGTGCGGTGGCGGGCGGTAGGGACGCGGGTGAACGTGGAGTGCATGTCCGACTCCCCGGCGGCCCGCACGCCGCCGCCCCGGCACCACGACGCCCGCGAGGTCATCCTGTTCGGCGGGGTGTACGGCGCCGTCCTCGCCAGCTCGATGGTCGCCGCGCTCACCCAGTACGGGCACACGTCCGCCCAGGTCCGCGGCTACGACGCCGCGTGGCTGGTGGTGACCGCGCTCGCCTCCGCGCTCGCCCACGGCTACGCCCACTACGTCGCCGAGCGGGGCCCGCACCGCCGCCGTGACGTGCTGCTCGCCGTGCGCGACGAATGGCCGCTCGTCGCGGCGGTGCTGCCCACGGCCTTCCTGCTCGCGGGCGCCTACTGGCGGTGGTGGCCGGCGAACGGTGTCGAGTACGCGGCGTTCGTCCTCAACGTCGTGCTCCTCTTCGTGCTCGGCCTCATCACCGCCCGCTGGTCGGCGCGGAGCTGGCCGGCCGCCGTGCTCACCGGACTGGTGGACGCGCTCCTCGGCATGATCGTGGTGGTGGCGAACGCGCTCATCAAATGACCGGCGGACCGGACGCGCCCGGCGGGCGGCGCGAGCGCGACACGCGCACCCGCGCCGGTGCGGTAGGGTTGACGTGCGTGATCACGCGGGAGACTCCGCGTGACAGCGCGACGGGACGTGGCGCAGCTTGGTAGCGCACTTGACTGGGGGTCAAGGGGTCGCAGGTTCAAATCCTGTCGTCCCGACTCGTGAGAGTCGCGGGTCAGGGCCGGTTTCGGAGGTATTCGAAATCGGCCTGTGATCATTTTGGGGACCAGCTGAGGACCGGCGTCCTGGGAGCCTTGCGGGCCCGCTTTCTTTGGTTCCCTTGTCGGTGAGCCCGCCCGGCGCGGGTGCGGTCCGACGCCGTCCTGTCCAGACCCACCACGCCTTTCCCATCCTCGGTCCGGTTCGGCCAGATGGAGGGTGAGGACAGCCTGGACGAGGCTCGTGCGACCGTGCCGCTTGCGCCCTGGTATCCCTTGTCCGCCCAGCAGGTGATGCCGGTCTCGGTGAGAGCGTCGATCATGCAGTGCTCGCGCGCGGCCCGGATGTCAACCGGTGGCACGACGATGGCTGGTTGACGACCAGCCGTACGACGACGGGTGGTTCGATGACCGGCGGCACCACGGGCGGTCAACTCCCGCAGGCGGGTGTCGACCTTGATGACCGCCGGGTCGTTCCAGGACGCGGAGTCACCCGGGGCTCGGCCGATCCGAGAAAGCGGACCCACATGCCGCGAGCAACGACGAGGGTACGTCCGCCGGTTGTGCCGGGTACGGCGAGACCCTGCCGCCTGAGCCGGAGAGCGACGCCCACCGCCCGGCGTCCGGTGGGCGTCGCAATGGCCGTTCGGCGCCTGGACGGCTTGGCCGAGGACGGCTCCCTGGTCATCGCCGAGCTGGTGGCCAACGCCGTCCCACACGCATGATGGACGCCGGGCGGGCCGACTTCCTGATCCGCTCCAGGACGAGGACGCCATTTCCGGGCCCGGCCGAGACCGGGGCCGGTCGCCGGCCTTGCTCGTCCGGGTGGGGGTCCGGCGCGTCGGCCGGCATTCGGTGACGGCGCTGGACAGCATGGGCGGAGCCGCTTCCGGCCGCCGGCACGGGCCGCGCGGCGGTGGATCCGACGGGTGCCGTGGTGAGGGGGAACGAGGGTGGACCAGGGCTCCTTCAGCCGCCGCAGCCTGCTTCAGGTATCCGCCGCCGGTCTGACGACGGCCGCGGTGCCGGCGGTGTCCGCGGGCGCGGCCGTGTCCGCCGTCGCGGCCGGAACGACCCTGAGGTACCGGGAGTTGACCGGAGGCTCGGTCACCGCCTCGCGGGACGGGTCCGTACTGGTCGCCGAGATCCAGGGTGTGCTGTGGCGCGTGCCGCCCCGGGGAGGGGCGGCGGCGCGCCTCACGGACTGGGAGCTGGAGGCCACCCGCCCGGCGCTGTCACCGGACGGGCGGCGGCTGGCGGTGGTGGGCTACCGGGGCGGCGGCTTCCATCTGTGGACGCTGGGGACCGACGGCGAAGGCCTGCGTCAGATCACCGACGGGCCGTGGGACGACCGGGGCGTGGCCTGGTCGCCCGACGGCACGCGTCTCGTCTTCTCCTCCGAGCGCGGCGGAGATCCCGTGACCGGCGCCTCGTTCGGACTGTGCACCGCCGAGGCGAACGGCGGCCGGATCGTACGGCTGACCGGCGGGCCCTTCGAGGACCTCGACCCGGTGTGGTGGCCGGACGGGCGGTCGGTGGTGTGCGTGCGGGCGGCCCACACCCCCGACGGAGGCGACGACGGCGGCCTGACGCTGGTCCGCGTGCCGGCCGGCGGCGGCCGTGAACAGGTGGTGCACCGGGTGGCGGAGGGCCGGCTGCTGTGTCCGTCGGTGTCACCGTCGGGCCGCGTCGCCTGCCTGCATCTGTCCGGCACCACCGCCTCCCCGTCCCTGCCGGCCGCGCGGTCGGCGCTGCTGGTCGACGGCCGGGTCGTGACCGAGGACGAGGACCTGGCGGCGGCACCCCCGTGCTGGCTCGGCGACGACCGGCTCCTCTATGTGGCCGGCGGCCGGCTGCGCCTGCGCGCGCTCGGCGCACCCGGCTCGGTGCGGGACGTGCCCTTCACCGCGGACATGCCTGTCCCGCAACCTCGTCGGCGCCCCAGGCGGCCCTTCCCGGAGACCGCAAGACCGGTGCGCGGCATCCACCTGCCCGCCCTGTCCCCCGACGGGAGCGGCGTGGCCTTCGTGGCGCTGAACGCTCTGTGGCTGATGCCCCTGGGCGGCACCCCCCGCAAGCTGCTGCAAGCCGCCGCCGTCCATCACGTGCACATGCCCGCCTGGGCACCGGACGGGCGGAGCCTCATGTACTGCACCGACCGGGAGGGGCTGACGGCCGTACGCCGGCTGCACCTGGACACCGGCCAGGACGAGCCGGTCACCGGCCCCGGCCGGCTGCACCCGGCGCCGTCCCCGGACGGCTCACGCCTTGCCTGCCAGGACGTCACCGGCAACCTGCTGCTGCACGACCTGGCCACCGGCGACGAGCGGGTACTGGCGCGGCCACTGGCCGCCGACGGCCCGCCGGGCGCCCCGACCTGGTCACCCGACGGCCGGTACGTGGCCTTCTGCGACCGCAACCGGCTCAACCACCGCTTCCGCGAGGGCTACCACCTCATCCGCGTCCTCGACACCCGCACCGGCACCGAGAGACGCCACCTGCCCGCCGCTCACCAGTCCCTGTCCGACCGCGCCGCCGCCGGGCCCGTGTGGTCGCCCGACGGCCGGAGCATGGCGCTGGTCGCCGAGTCGGCGCTGTGGCTGCTGCCCGTCACCGGCGACGGCACGCCGGCCGGCCCCGCCCGCCGGCTCACCGACGAACCCGCCGACCACCCCACCTGGGCGCGCGAGACGAACACCCTGCTCTACCTGTCCTCGGGCCGGCTCCGCCTCCTCGACCCCGCCACCGGCCCGGCCCCGTCCGGCCCCCGCACCCTGCCCGTGCCGCTCACCCACCGCCCGGCCCGCAACCGGGAGCGGCTGCGCGTCCACGCCGGGCAGCTGTGGGACGCCACCGGCACCACCCCGCGCCAGGACATCGACATCCTCATCGACGGCCGGAGGATCACCGCCGTCGAACCCCATCGCACCCGCCGACCAGGCCACCGGACGATCGACGCCTCCCGGCACACCGTCCTGCCCGGCCTCTTCGACAGCCACACCCACCCCTACAGCGCCACCTACGGCGCCCGGCACAGCCTCACCGCGCTCGCCTACGGCATCACCACCACCGCCTGCCTGGGCGCGTCCCTGTACGAGGCCGTCCGGCTGCGGGAGTCCCTCGCCTCCGGGCACAGCACCGGCCCACGCCTGCTGGCCTGCGCCGAACTGATCGACGGCGCCCGCACCGCGTACGCCATGGGCCGCGCCCACCGGAGTGCAGCCGGCGTCCAGCGCACCCTGGAGCGGGCCACCGCCCTGGACGTCGACTTCGTGAAGACCTACGTCCGCGCTTCCGGCGAGGTCATGGCGCGGGCAGCCGAGGCCGCCCATCGTCTGGGAGTCCCCAGCGGCAGCCACCTGTGCACGCCCGGCCGCGCCGCCGGACAGGACCTGACCACCCACCTCCAGGCGACCCAGCGACTGCCCTACGGCCATGCCGCCGACCCCACGGGCCACATCCACCAGGATCTCGTCCAGCAGTACGCCGACGGCACCTTCGCCCTGATCATGACCCCGTTCACGGCCCAGTTCCTGCTCGGCACCGACCCGGCCCTGGCCGAGGACCCCCGTGTGGTCACCCTCATGCCGCCGTGGGACGTGGCTTCCGTCCGCGAACGCGCCGGCACCCCGCCCACGGCCCGGCAGCGACAGGCCCTGGTCACCGAGATCGCCGACTACCGCCGTCTCGCCTCCCACGGCGCCGTCCTCGCCCTGGGCACCGACGCCCCCCTGGTCCCCGTCGGCCTCTCCCTCCACCTCAGCCTGCGCGCCCTGCACGCTCACGGCTTCACCCCCGCTCAGGCCCTGCACTGCGTCACCGCCGCTCCCGCACGGCTCTTCGGACTCGGCCATGACCTCGGCACCGTCGAACCCGGGAAGATCGCCGACCTCACCGTCGTCGACGGCGATCCCTTCACCGAGTTCAGCCGTCTCGTCCACACCCCCCTGGTGCTGCGCGAGGGCATCGCCCACCACCAGGCCGACCTCGTCGGCTCCCGGGAGAACACCGCCCAGCCGTCCCCTCGGGCCGGTACGTGGCTGGACGTCGCACGCCGTATGCGACAGGGCTCGTGCTGCCGTCCCGGCGGCTGAGCCGCAGCGGGGCGGACCGGGCCCGGTACCGGGATGCCGCGGCCTGGCCGTGGCCGCGACCGGGCCGCGGACGGCGAGCCGCCGGGGCCGGCTCGCCGTACGCGCACCGAGGGGGGAAGCGCTCACCCGGCGTAGGTCTCGAACTCGGCGATCTCCGGGGTGCCGCTGGAGCCGGTGATCTCGAAGGTGATCTTCTTGAGGGTGGTCCGGGGGACGGCGATGACCCCTGCTCCGCTGCCGGAGGCCAGGGTCGTACCGGTGTCCCCGTCGAGGACCCGCCAGGAGCCGACGGCGCCCGTGGCACCGGACGCCTCCCTGATGTCGATCCGGGACACCGTGGTCGCCGTTCCCCACTTCACCGAGAGGGAACCCGTCGAGGCGGCGGGGGACCAGTAGGTGCTCATGTCACCGTCGCGGACGTTGCCGTAGCTCTTCCCGTCCGCCTTGCTGGAGCCGTCGGCAGCGGCGCCGAGGCTGAGATTGGTGCCGCTGGGCCGCGTCGGCTCCGCGGTCGGGGTCGGCGTGGGCGTAGGCACCGGCGTGGCCGGCGTCGGGGCGGGCGTCTGCGCCGGGCAGCTGCCGTCCGACACCTTCAGCCCGGTACCGGCGCCGGCCGTCCGCGTCACGATCGACGGGACGCACGCCGCCTCGTCGAGGCGGTAGCCGTACGGAATGCCGACGGTCGTGTTCGACGTCGGGCCGGGACCGGCCGGGTGGTTCTCCGTGCCCGGTGCGGACCAGGTCACATTGTCGTAGACGTTGCCGCTGACCTGCCAGTAACCGGCCGCGTCCGTGTAGAAGGTGCCCAGGACGTCCTTCGAGTCCTCGAAGTAGTTGTTGTCCACCTTCGCGCGGGCGCCCGCGCGGGAGTTGATGCCGGACTTGTTCAGCCCCTTGTAGTAGTTGTTGTAGATGTGGGCGATGCCGCCGCGCAGCAGCGGGGTGCGGGAGTCGATGTTCTCGTACAGGTTGTGGTGGTACGTGATGTAGCCGTTGGAGAGCTGCGTGTCGCTCGACCCGACGAGGCCGCCTCGGCCGGAGTCGCGCATGATGCTGTAGGAAAGCGTGACGTACTGCGTGTTGTCCTTCAGGTCGAACAGGCTGTCGTACCCCTCCGCCTCACCCCCGGACGCCTCCAGTGTCGCGTGGTCGACCCAGACGTTGCGGACGTTGCTCTCCATGCCGATGGCGTCGCCCCCGTTGGACGTGGGCGAGCCCGACTTCTTGACGTTCTTCACCGTCACGTTCTGGATGATGATGTTGCTGGACTCCCGGACGTGGATGCCCACCTGATCGAAGACCGCCCCGCTGCCGACTCCGACCAGCGTCACGTTGCGGATCCGCTTCAGCTCGATCACGCCGTCGGCGGTGTCGCAGCTGCTGCCCGACACCTTCGCGGTGTTGCTGTGGTTGATCGTGCCCTCGACCTCGATGGTGAGGGGGGTGTCGCTGTCGGCCCGGTTGCACAGGGCCGCGTGGATGGCGGTGCCCGTGGTGGCCCGTACGATCGCCCCGCCCGCGCCGCCGGTGGTTCCGCCGTTCTGGCCGGCGTAGCCGGTCGCGCTGCCGGTCACCGCCGACGCGGATGTTGTGGACATGACAGCTCCGGTGGCGGCTGCGAGGGCCACGGCGGCCCCGGCCGCGTAGAGCCGCACTGCGGCTGAACGTCTCATTCTCGCCTGCTCCTTCGCCCCTTGACGCGGGGTCGGTCGGGTGCGCGGTACGTCCGCCCGGGACGCCGGCGTGCGGATTCCGCGGTGGCTCACGCACGGCGTCACGGAAGGGCGGCCTACGCGACAGCGCCTCCCCTCAGGAGGAGGGAAAGCGCTTTCTGGTTCCCGGAGAATAGAAGTGCGGCGACGGACTGGCAAGACTTCGCGCAGCCCGGAGGAAGACGTCGGGCGACGCCGGGACGGGCCGGCGCGCGCCGAGTGCCGGCCCCGCCGGGCACCTCGTACGCGCCTGTCGGGGGGAGCCGTGCCGGGACCCCCGTCGGGCTGTCCGGGCCCGGCCCGGACAGCCGCGTCAGCGTGTCAGGGCGCCTCGGTCACCGGAGTCTGCCCACGCTGCCGGCGCGCCGCCATCACCGCGTAGACAATGACCCCGGCGAACAGGAACAACGCGCCCTGGTAGACCGCCGCGTAGCCGGCACCCGCCATCAGCCACACCGAGAACGCGGCGGCCACCGCGGTGACCACGGAGTCCCGGACCAGCCGTCCCCGGTCGACCACCTCGGGTCGGCCCGAGACCAGGTGGAAGATCTGCGCGGAGGCGGCCAGCAGATACGGCACGGTCGCGGTGAACGTGGTGACGAGCACCAGGACCTCGAAGACCCGGCCCGAGCCGGACAGGTAGTTGTAGCAGGTGAGCAGCGAGGCGAGGACGACGGTCACGCCGACACCGACCGTGGGCACGCCCCGCCGCCGGCGCGTGAAGGCGGCCGGGAACAGGCCGTCGCGTGCCGCGGCGTACGGCGTCTGCGCGCTCAGCAGCGTCCAGCCGTTGAGGCAGCCGGTCATCGACACCAGTGCGGCGAGGGCCACGGCCGTGCCGCCCCAGCTGCCGCCGAACATCGTGTTGACGGCGTCCGAGAACGGCGCGGTGGACGTCACCAGGCGGCTGTGCGGGACCGTACCGAACACGGACAGTGTGCCCAGCAGATACACCAGCGCGGCGCCCGCGGTGCCGATGACGGTGGCGCGCCCCACGTTGCGGCGGGCGTCCTTGACCTCGCCCGCGCTGACGGCGGCGGACTCCACGCCGAGGTAGGAGAACAGCAGCAGGGCGGCGGAGGCCGAGACCGCGCCGACCGCGCTGTGCCCGCCGGCGTTGAACGGGCCGAGCCTCGAAGGGTCGAAGAAGAACAGCCCGCCGACCGCGACGAGCAGCAGGGGCACGAACTTCAGCACCGTGGACACCAGCTGGACGGCGCCCACGTAGCGGGTGCCGGCGAAGTTGGCGAGGGCGGGCAGCCACTGGAGGATCAGGGCGGCCAGGCACGCGGTCCAGCGATGCCCCTCCACCGGGATCAGCACGTCGAGATACCCGACGGCGGCCACGGCGAGCGCGGCGTTCGACACCCACGTGGTGATCCAGTACGACCAGGCGGCGAGGAAGCCCGCGAAGTCGCCGAACGCCTCTCGGGCGTAGACGTACGGCCCGCCGGTGCGGGGGTCGCGGGCGGCGAGCCGGCCGAAGACCAGGGCGAGGGCGACGGCGCCGACGGTCAGCACCACGAAGGCGACCAGGCTGACCGTGCCGTACGGGGCGATGGAGGCGGGGAGCAGGAAGATACCGCCGCCGATGATGTTGCCCATCACCAGTGCGGTGGCGACGGGCAGGCCGAACCGGCGGGCGTGCCTGCCGGACTCTCCGTGCGGGTCCTCTGCGGGACCCGCGAGGGTCTCCGCGGGAGCCGGAGCCGACGGTGTGGCGGTCCCGGTGCTGTGCATGGGTGGTGCGCCTCTCATGGAACTGACGTTCCCGGGATCGCCGGGACGGGGCCCATGGTCGGGGATGCGGCATTCCGGCGCAAAATCGCCGTTTGTTGTCCTGTACGTCCGGCCCGGCGACGCAAAAAGCATCGCGGTGCGGCCTGCCGGCCGTCAGATGTGCGGTGGTGAGCGGCGGGACGGGGGCCGGCGGGGCGGGGCCCGGCGGGGCAGGGCGGTGGGGGTGTGGCGGGGCGGAGCAGGAGGGTCGGGCGGGCTGGGCGGCGGCGGTGTGCGGCAGGTGTGACCTGGGTCCGGTGGGGGTTGTGCGATGGCAGAGGCTCGCGATGGTGTCTGGCGGTGGAGGCGTGACGGGGCCGGGTGGCGGGGGCCGGTGGTGGAGGTGTGGCGGCGGTCCGGGGCGGGGTCCGGCGCGGGGCGGTGCGGCGACGGTCCGTGCGATGGGGTCCATCGGTCGAGGTGGGACGGCGGTCCGGTGGGGCGTGCGATGGCGGACGGCCACGGTGGCGTCCGGCGGCGGAGGTGTGGTGGGGCCGGGCGGCGAGGGTCCGCCGGTGGGGGTGCGACGGTGGGCCGGGCGGTGGGGGTGTGCGGGGGTGCAGGTGTGACGGGGGCCCGGCGTGGAGGTGGCGGCGGTCCGGTGGGGGTGTGCGGTGGCGGAGGGCGGCGGCGGGGTCCGGCGGTGTGGGTGCGACGCTGGACCCGGCGGCGGGGGCCGGGGGTGGAGGTGTGGGACCGGTGGAAGTGCGGTGGCGGTCCGGGGCTGGGGGCGCGGTGGTGGAGCGCCACGGCCCCGGCGGTGGAGGTGTGGCGGGGCCGGGCGGCGGGGGCCGGGGGTGGACGTGGTGGTCCGGCGGGGGTGTGGGTGAGGGTTTGGCGTGGGGGCCGGGCGACCCCCGCCCGGCGGGGGCGCGGTCAGTCCGTCGCTGCCCAGAGGCTGCGCACGTGTCCCAGGTGCCGGGTCATGATCGCGTGTACGGCCTTCTCGTCGTGCTCCAGCAGGGCGTCCAGCAGTTCCAGGTGCTCCTGGGCGGAGGCGAGCAGCCGGCCCGCCTCCACCAGCGCGGTAAGCCCGTACAGACGGGAGCGTTTGCGCAGGTCGGCGACGACCTCGACCAGGTGGGCGTTGCCCGCCAGGGCGAGCAGGCCGAGGTGGAAGCGGGTGTCGGCCTCGACGTAGCCGATCAGGTCGCCCGCCACCGCGGCGGTGACGATCTCCCGGGCCGCCGGGCGCAGCGCCTCCAGCGAGACGCGGTCGGCCGTACGGGCCAGCTCCACCACGGTGGGGATCTCGACGAGGGAGCGGATGTGTGTGTACTCGTCCAGCTGCCTGTCGGAGACGGCGGTGACCCGGAAGCCCTTGTTGGGCACGGTGTCGACCAGCCCTTCCTTGGCCAGGTCCAGCATCGCCTCCCGCACCGGCGTCGCCGAGACACCGAAGCGGGTGGCGAGCGACGGCGCCGAGTACACCTCGCCGGGGCGCAGCTCACCGGCGATCAGCGCGGCTCGCAACGCCTCGGCGACCCGCTCGCGGAAGCTGCTCCGGCCGCCCAGCCGGGGGAGTGCGGGCGGCTCGGCGCCCTGCCGGTCCTGTGCCATGTCACGCATCACCCGGCGAGTCTAGAGGACGAAACCCTCCGGGAACGGGTCGGTGGGGTCCAGCAGGTACTGCGCGGTGCCGGTGATCCACGCGCGGCCGGTGAAGCTGGGCAGCACGGCCGGGATCCCGTCGACCTCCGTCGTGTCCAGCAGCCGTCCCGTGAAGCGGGTGCCGATGAACGACTCGTTCACGAACTCGGTGTGCAGGGGCAGTTCGCCGCGCGCGTGCAGCTGCGCCATGCGCGCGCTCGTACCCGTGCCGCACGGGGAGCGGTCGAACCAGCCCGGGTGGATGACCATGGCGTGCCGGGAGTGCCGGGCCGTGGCGCCGGGCGCGAGGACGTGGACGTGGTGGCAGCCGCGGATGGACGGGTCCTCGGGGTGCACCGGCTCCGCCTCGGCGTTGATCGCCCGCATCAGCGACAGGCCCGCGGCCAGGATGTCGTCCTTGTGGGCGCGGTCGAAGGGCAGGCCGAACGCGTCGAGCGGGAGGATCGCGTAGAAGTTGCCGCCGTAGGCGAGGTCGTAGGTGACCGCGCGGCCGTCGGGCAGGGTGATCGCGCGGTTCAGGCCGGCGGCGAACGACGGGACGTTCCGCAGGGTCACGTGCTGTGCGGCGCCGTCCGCCACCGCTACCTCGGCGACCACCACCCCCGCCGGGGTGTCGAGCCGGATGGTGGTCACCGGCTCCACCACCTCCACCATGCCCGTCTCGACCAGCACGGTCGCCACCCCGATCGTGCCGTGCCCGCACATCGGCAGATAGCCGGAGACCTCGATGTAGATGACGCCCCAGTCGCAGTCCGGCCGGCTCGGCGGCTGGAGGACGGCGCCGCTCATCGCGGAGTGGCCGCGTGGCTCGTTCATCAGCAACTGCTTGAGGTGGTCACGGTGTTCACGGAAGTACAGCCGTCGTTCGTTCATCGTCGCACCGGGGACGGTGCCGATCCCGCCGGTGATCACGCGGGTCGGCATGCCCTCGGTGTGCGAGTCGACGGCGTGCAGGACGAACTTGCTGCGCATGGTCCCGCCCTCCTTACGCGAGGCCCGCGGCGACGGCCTTCTCGGTGGCCGCACGGACCGCGGCCTCCTGTTCGGGCAGCAGCGGGACGCGCGGCGGGCGCACCGGGCCGCCGTAGCGTCCGACGACGTCCATCGACACCTTGATCGCCTGGACGAACTCCGTTCTGGAGTCCCAGCGCAGCAGCGGGTGCAGCTGCCGGTACAGGGGGAGCGCGGTGGCGAGGTCACCGGCCACCACGGCGCGGTACAGCTCCGCCGAGGCCCGTGGCAGCGCGTTGGGGTAGCCGGCCACCCAGCCCTTGGCACCGGCCACCGCCAGTTCCAGCAGGACGTCGTCGGCACCGGCCAACAGGTCGAGTTCCGGAGCGAGTTCGGCGATACGGTAGGCCCGGCGGACGTCTCCGGAGAACTCCTTGACGGCCTGCACGAGCCCCTCGCCGTGCAGCCGGGCGAGGAGTTCGGGCACCAGGTCGACCTTGGTGTCCACCGGGTTGTTGTACGCCACCACCGGCAGGCCCGCCCGCGCCACCTCCCTGTAGTGGGCGAGGACGGACCGCTCGTCGGCGCGGTAGGCGTTGGGCGGCAGCAGCATCACCGACCCGCAGCCGGCCTCGCCCGCCTGCTCGGCCCAGCGGCGGGCCTCGGCGGAGCCGTACGCGGCGACGCCGGGCATCACCCGCTCACCGCCGACCGCGGCCACGGCGGTCTCGACCACCCGCCGGCGTTCGTCGGGGGTGAGTACCTGGTACTCGCCGAGCGAGCCGTTCGGTACGACGCCGTCGCAGCCGTTCGCGACGAGCCAGGCGCAGTGTTCGGCATAGCGGTCGTGGTCGACGCGGAGGCCGGCGGTGAGCGGGAGGGCGGTGGCGACGAGGATGCCGCGCCAGGGACGCTTCGGTGCCTCGGACATGGACGTTCTCCCCTTCGTAGGGTGTGACATATTACTGACCCGGACTCGAGTACAACCGCGACCCACGGGACTTGGGTACAACCGCGACCACGGGACTCGGGTACAACTGCGGCCACGGGACTCGGGTACAACCGCGGCGCCTAGCTCAGTCCGTGCCGGCCCCGGCGTCGGTTCCCGGAAGTGCGGCCAGCACGCCGAGCGGTACCGGCCGGGCGAACGGCCGGCGTCCGGCGGTCGGCGGGCAGCCGGCCAGCCCCGCCACCCCGGGCGCGCACATCCGGCCCTGGCACCAGCCCATCCCGGCCCGGGTGAGCAGCTTCACGGTGCGCAGGTCACCGGCGCCCAGCGTGCCGACGGCCTCCCGGACCTCCCCGGCGGTGACCTCCTCGCAGCGGCACACCACCGTGTCGTCCGTGACCGCCTGCGCCCAGCCCGCCGGCGGGGCGTACACCGCGTCGAGCGCCGTGGCGAACGCCCGCAGCCGGGTCCTGGCCCGGGCGGCGGCGGCCCAGCGGCGCGGGTCGGGGGCGGTGCCGTACAGGCGGGCGGCGGCCGAGCGGCCGGCGATGTGGCCCTCGGCGAGCGCGAGGGCCGCCCCGCCGACACCGGTCGCCTCCCCGGCCGCCCAGACGCCGGGCACGTCGGTGCGCTGCTCCTCGTCGACCCGGACACCCGTGCCGGACAGGGTGCAGCCGAGGGTCTCGGCGAGGTCGGTGTGCGGCAGCATGCCGTGACCGACGGCGAGGGTGTCGCAGGGGATGCGCCGCGCGCTGCCGGGCCGGGGGTGCCCGTCGCGGTCGAGCGCGGCCACCGTCACGGCCTCCAGCCGGTCGGTGCCGTGCGCCTCCACCACGGTGTGCCGGGTCAGCGTGCGCACCCCGTGCCGGAGCAGCCGTACCGCGTACCCGGCGCCCTCGGCGAGTCTGCCGGGCTGCGCGGCCAGGGCGGGCGCCGTGCGCAGCAGCGCGCCGGGGCCGGCGGACTCCACCAGCGCCGTGACCCGGGCGCCGGCCGCGGCGAGCCCGGTGGCCACCGGCAGCAGCAGCGGCCCGGTGCCCGCGATCACGGCCGTCCGGCCGGGCAGCACCAGCGCGCCCTTGAGCATGGCCTGCGCGCCGCCCGCGGTGACCACGCCGGGCAACGTCCAGCCGGGGAAGGGGAGGATCCGCTCGTAGCCGCCGGTGGCGAGGAGCACGGCGTCGGCGCGGACGGTGCGGCCCTCCTCCTGTGCGGGGCCGAGCAGGCTGTGCACGGCGAAGGTTCCGGACGGCTCGTCCCGTACCGCGCACCACACATGGTGATCCGTCAGGTGCGTGATCCGGCCGGCCGCGCGGTGCCGGGCGAGACCGTCCCTGAGCCGTTCCCAGGTGCGCCCCCGAGGATGCGGGGCGTGTGCCGGGCGGGGAGCGAGGGCCGGGGCGGGCTGCCGGTAGAACTGTCCGCCGGCCCGGCCGCCCGCGTCCACGAGCGTCACCCGTACACCGCGCGCGGCTGCGGCCAGGGCCGCGGCGAGGCCCGCCGGGCCCGCGCCGACGATGGCGAGGGTCGGTCGTTCACTCATGGCCCGGCTCCGCGTCCCGCGGCCGGCTGTCGGCCCATCCCGTCCCCGGCTGGGTGCGGATGGCGTCGCCCGGGTGCACCGGGACCAGGCAGGCCCGCTGGTTCGGGCGGTCGTCGACGCTCACCAGGCAGTCGAAGCACACGCCGATCCCGCAGAACACTCCCCGGGGCCGGCCCGCGCCGCGGGTGTCACGCCAGGCGGTCACGCCGGCCGCCCACAGGGCCGCCGCGACCGTCTGCCCGGGCAGCGCCGGCAGGGGACGGCCGTCGAAGGTGACCGTGAAGGCCCCGTCCGGCCGGGCCGGGGCCGGCTCCGGTGGGTCTGCGGGATGCCGTCTCAGTGGACGCACGGGTTCTCGCCTCCGTCGGTGTCGAACCGTTCCGGCCGGAACGGCGTGAGGTCCAGCTCCGATGCCGTCCCGGTGAGGGCCTGCGCGACCAGCCGCCCGGTGGCCGGGGCGAGCCCGATGCCGGCGCCCTCGTGCCCGCAGGCGTGGAACAGGCCGGGCACCCGCGGGTCGGGGCCGATCGCCGGCAGGTGGTCGGGCAGGTACGGCCGGAAGCCCGCGTACGTCCGCAGCGCGCGGACCCGCGCCAGGAACGGGAACAGTCCCACGGCCCCCGCCGCGAGCGCCCGCAGCGCGGGCAGGGACAGCGAACGGTCGAAACCGACCCGTTCCCGGCTCGCGCCGATCAGTACCGGGCCTGCGGCCGTCGCTTCCACGACCGGCGAGGTGCGCAGGCCGGCCGAGTCGCTCGCCACGTCGGCCACGTAGTCCGCGGCGTACACCTTGTGCCGGATCACGCGCGGTGGCAGCGGCTCCGTGACCAGCACGAAGCCGCGCCGGGGGAGTACCGGCAGCCGGACACCGGCGAGCGCCGCGAGGTCACCGCCCCAGGTGCCGGCCGCGTTCACCACCGCCGGCGCGTGGATGTCGCCCCGGTCGGTGCGCACGCCGTACACCGCGCCGTCCGCCGCGCGCAGTACCCCGGTCACGGTCCGGTCCGTGTGCAGGCGGGCGCCGGAGGCACGGACCAGGTGCGCGGCGGCCAGCGCGGGCATCACCTGGGCGTCCTGCGGATAGTGGACCCCGCCCGCCATGCCGGACGCCAGCCGGGGTTCGAGGCAGCGCAGCCCGTCCGCGTCGACCGGTACGGCCGTGACCGAGGCGGCCCGCTGTCCGGCGGCGAACTCCCGCAGGGCGGTCAGGGCTTGGGGTGTCCGGGCGACCACCAGGCCGCCCTTGGGCTCGTACTCGATCGCCGTGCCCAGCTCCTGCGCCAGGTCCGCCCACAACACGGCCGACAGCAGGGCGAGCCGCAGTTCGGGGCCGGGTTCCTTGTCGGAGACGAGCACGTTGCCCTCGCCGGCGCCGGTGGTGCCGCCGGCCACCGCGCCCCGGTCCACCAGCCGTACGTCGAGGCCGGCCCGTGCGGCGTACAGCGCGCAGGCCGCACCCACCATCCCGGCTCCTACGACCACGACGTCACAGGTCGGTCGCTTCGTCACGGCAGTACTATGTCACATATCGCAGCCACTGGGGAGACCTCGCGAGAGACCTCGCGCAGCCTTCGGCGGCCCTCGTCGACCCAAGCTCACCCGCCCGGAGTCCCGGGTGTGGACGCCCCCTTGACGCCGCGGGACGGCGGATCGACACTCCAAGAAGGGAATCCTAGTGAACAGGTAGGAAATCATGGCGCGCCTCGAAGCGGTCACCGGCCCAGCGGGCCGGACGCCGTCGCGCGCACTCCTGCTCACCTCCCGCCGTCACATCGACCTGCTGCGGGTCTGTAGCGCGATCAGCCTCCACCGCTGAGCCGGGCCCCTCCGCGCCCACCGCGCGGCCGTACCCCCACCGTCCGGCCGTACGCCCACCGCCCGGCCGCTCCCGTGCCCGCGCACCCGTCCGCACGCCCATCACCCGGGGAGACGCATGTCCATCACTCCGCTCGCCGCCGCGCCGTCCGTCCACCGCGCCGCGCCCCTCTTCCGGGGCCGGATCGGCCGGGACGCCCGCAGCGGCCACTACGCCGTGCCGCACCGCTACCGGCTCCACCTGTCGACCGCCTGTCCCGACGGGCTGCGCCTCGCCGTCGGACACAGCCTGCTCGAACTGGACACCAGCTGTCCGGTCACCCTGCTGCCCGCCGTCCCGGACCAGCCCGGCGGCGGCCACACGGCGCTGCGCCCGCTGTACGAGGCGAGCGCCCACCACCACACCGGCCCGGCCCTCGCACCCGTGCTCAGCGACGACTGGTCCGGGCGCATCGTCAGCACCCACGCCCCGGACATCCTGCGCGACCTGGACCGCTTCCGCGACCTGGACCGCTTCCGGCACACCGGCCACGCCCGACTCCACCCCCGCGGCCTGGAGTCCGTGATCGAGGCCGTGGAGCGGATGTGTGCCGAGGGGGTCGAGGAGGCCGCGCAGCGCGCCGGCCGGGCCGGTGCCGCCCCGGACGAACGGGCCGCCGCCCTGGAGGTGCTGCTCGACACCCTGGACCGGCTGGAACGGAGGCTGAGCGGGGAGGAGTACCTGGTCGACGGCCGGCTGACCGCCGCCGACATCGAGTTGTGGGTGTCCCTCGTGCAGCTGGACACCGTCCACCGCTGCCACCTCGACGCCGCCGCCGTGCACCGCATCGCCGGCCACCGCGCGCTGTGGGCCTACGCCCGCCGCCTGACCGCCCGGCCCGCCTTCGGCCGCCACCTTGACCTCGACGGCATCGCCCGCCGCCACCACGGCCGCTGCCAGGGCCTGGAAGCCGCCGGAGCCGCCGTCCAGATCCTGGACTGGGCGGGTCACGCCGCGGAGACCTCGGACGCTTCTCGCAGGTGAGCGTGGGCTGTTGGCGTCCAGTGCGCGGACAGCCGTTGACATTCGAACGGACGACTGCCTTACTTACCGCTCAGAACGGTCATGAGTGTCAGCGCCAAGCCCTGGCTCGCTGACCGGCAACCCTCGCACCGCGGTGGGGTGCCCCAGGTGACGACCGGACCGGATGACGTTTTCGGTAAGCGCGAGGCCACACGGGCCGGAACAGTGACAGGTGACGCCATGTACGCAGCTCCCAGGACGGCCGACAGCCGCCCCCAGGGCTGCGTACCGTCGTTCGCCGGCCTCCTCGTCGCCGACCGCGCCGTCGACCTGCTCCGCGTGAACAGCGCACTGTGTACCGCGCCGGGCCTCGCCCGCTGCCGGGGCTGACGCCTCCTCCCAGCCCCCCGCGTTCCCGCCGCACACCGTCCTCGTGGTGTGCCGTTGTCCACCCAGCTCCCGGTTCCGCGCGTTCCCGTGCGCCGCCCCGCGCCCAGTGCCGTCGGGGCCCGCACCCGCTCGCCGCCGTCCCGGGGTGTCCGATCCCGCCGGAGTCCGCCATGAGTGAACCCCCAGGCGCCGCCCTCTCCCTCGCCGAGGCGCCACCACCCACCGACGCCCCGCCAAGACCGCTGACCGCACAACGCGTCCAGCCGCTGCGCCGGCCCGGCCGGTGGATCGTCACCGCCGTCGTCCTCGTGCTCGTCACGCAGATCCTGCACGGGCTGGCCACCAACCCCTTCTACCAGTGGGACCGGTTCCGCTACTGGTTCCTGCGCCCCGCCGTTCTCGACGGACTCCTCGTCACCCTCGAAGTCGCCGCGCTCAGCGCCGTGCTGGGTCTCCTCGGCGGCGTCCTGCTGGCGCTCGCCCGGCTCTCCGGCAGCCCGGTGCTGCGCGCGGTCAGCTGGACGTACACCTGGCTGTTCCGGTCCGTGCCGCTGATCGTGGTGCTGATCTTCCTGTACAACTTCAGTGCCCTGTACAAGACGTTGAGCCTGGGTGTGCCGTTCGGCCCGGCCTTCGTCAGCTTCGACGAGTCCAGGCTGGCCACCGACATGACGATCGCCGTCGTCGGCCTCAGCCTCAACGAGGCGGCGTACGCGGCCGAGGTGGTCCGCGGCGGCATCCTCTCCGTCGACCAGGGCCAGCACGAGGCCGCCGCCGCGCTCGGCCTGCCCAAGGGGTACCAGTTCCGCCGGATCGTCTTCCCGCAGGCCCTGCGCTCCATCACCCCGAACTACGTCAACCAGTTGATCGGCCTCGTCAAGAGCACGTCCCTGGTGTTCTACGTGTCCCTGCTCGACCTGTTCGGCTCGGTGCAGTCGCTGGGCAGCACCTACCCCGGCGACGTCGTGCCGCTGCTGCTGGTCGCCACCGTCTGGTACCTGATCCTGACCAGCGCCGTGTCCGTCGTCCAGTTCTACGTCGAGCGGTACTACGCCCGGGGCGCCACCCGCACCCTGCCGCCGACACCGGCACAGCGGGCCCGGGCCGCACTGGCCGGCCTGCGGGCCCGGCTGCGCGGGGAGGCCGCCGTATGACCACCGCCGAAACCCTCGACAAGGCCGTCCCCGCCGCGCTCGAACTGCACGACGTCCACAAGTGGTACGGCGCCCACCGCGTCCTCGACGGCATCGACCTGACCATCCGGCCCGGCGAGGTCACGGTCATCCTCGGCCCGTCCGGCTCCGGCAAGTCGACCCTCCTCAGGGTCGTCAACCACCTGGAGAAGCCCGAGATCGGCCACGTCAGCGTGGGCGGCGAACTGATCGGCGTGAAGCGGCACGGCGAACGGCTGAAGGAACTCAGCGAACGCGCCATCCTCGCCCAGCGCAGCCGCATCGGCTTCGTCTTCCAGAACTTCAACCTGTTCCCGCACCTGACCGTCCTCGACAACGTCGCCGCCGCTCCCGTCGCCACCGGGAAACTGACCAGGCCGGCGGCCCGCGAACTCGCCCGCGAGCTGCTCACCCGCGTGGGCCTCG
Organism: Streptomyces sp. NPDC006309; assembly: GCF_040613095.1. NCBI lineage: Bacteria > Bacillati > Actinomycetota > Actinomycetes > Kitasatosporales > Streptomycetaceae > Streptomyces > Streptomyces sp. NPDC006309. The sequence continues at coordinate 182,738 of NZ_JBEXRO010000008.1, forward strand.
GCGACCGGACCGGCGCCTACCCCCGGCAGTTGTCCGGCGGCCAGCAGCAGCGCGTCGCCATCGCCCGCGCCCTCGCCCTGCGGCCCGGGGTGATCCTCTTCGACGAGCCGACCTCGGCGCTCGACCCCGAACTCGTCGGCGAGGTACTGGCCGTCATCAAGGACCTTGCGACCAGCGGCACCACCCTGGTCATCGTCACCCACGAGATCGGCTTCGCCCGCGAGGTCGCCGACCGGGTCGTCTTCATCGACGGCGGCCGGATCGTCGAACAGGGCCCGCCCGGCGAGGTGCTGGACCGGCCCCGCCACGAACGGACCCGGGACTTCCTCGCCAAGGTGCTCTGACCCCCGCCCTCCGGCGGCGCACCCACGACCTCCCCCCACGGCACCACTCCCACCACCGTCATCAGCGAGACAAGCGAGACAAGGACAGCCACGCCATGCCTACCCACCTCTCCCGACGCAGCCTGATCCGGGGCATCACCGCGGCGACCGCCGTCGCCACCCTCGCCACCGGGCTCGCCGCCTGCGGGGGCGACAGCGAGGCCGCCACCACCGATGCCGCGGGAACGGTCACCGTCGGACGGCTGTCCAACGGGGCCGCCAAGGAGACCACGCTGAAGGTCTCCGAGGTGAAGTCCATCCGTGCCGAACTGCCCGCGTCCGTCCGCAGGAGCGGCAAGCTCGTCATCGGCGTCGGCGGCCTGCCGGCCGGATCCGCGCCGCTCGACTTCACCGGCACCGACCAGAAGACCCTCACCGGCTCCGAGCCCGACTTCGGCCGCCTGGTCGCCGCGGTGCTCGGACTCAAGCCCGAGATCAGGAACTTCACCTGGGAGAACCTCTTCGTCGGCGTCGACAGCGGCAAGGTCGACGTGGCCATCTCCAACGTCACCGACACCGAGGAACGCAAGAAGAAGTACGAGTTCGCCTCCTACCGCAAGGACAACCTCGCCTTCGAGGTGCTGAAGAAGAGCACCTGGAACTTCGGCGGCGACTACGAGAACCTCGCGGGCAGGACGGTCTCCGTGGGCGCGGGCACCAACCAGGAGAAGATCCTCCTGGAGTGGAAGACGCGGCTGGCCAAGGAGGGCAAGAAGCTCACCGTCAAGTACTTCCCGGACCAGAACGCCACCAACCTGGCGCTCAGCAGCGGCAAGATCGACGCCTTCCTCGGCCCCAACCCCTCCGTGGCCTACCGGGCCAGGCAGACCGCGAACACGCCCAGCCCGACCCGCAACGCGGGCACCTTCTCCGGCGCCGGCGAGACGCTCCAGGGCCTGATCGCCGCCACCGCCAAGAAGGAAAGCGGGCTCGCCAAGCCGCTCGCGGACGCCGTCAACCACCTCATCGAGCACGGGCAGTACGCCAAGTGGCTGGCCGCCTACAACCTTTCCAACGAGGCCGTCGCCAGGTCCGAGGTCAACCCGCCCGGGCTGCCGCTGACCAATTCCTGACCCCGACCCCCCTACCCGCCGGAAGAAGAGAGGACCCCGCCTTCCGTGGCACACCCGAACGACGTGCGCGCGGGCGGCGCCCCGACCGCCCCGCCCGGCGGCAGTCCGCTGGACAACGCCGTCTGGGCCGCGCTCGACGGCCCCCACGCGCACCTCGCCGAACGGTACGGGCGCGCGGCCCGCTACCGGGCGGACCTGTACGCCTTCGCCGCCCTCGCCGACCCGGCGGACCCGGCCGCCTGGGCCGACCTGCACACCCTGGCCGGACCCTCGGCCACGGTACGGGTCAAGCCCGTCGGCCGGGTGCCGGACGGCTGGGAGCTGCTCGCCGAGGGGGAGGGCGTCCAGCTCGTCGACACCGCGCTGCGCGCCGAACCTGCCCCGGAAGCCGTCCTGTTGGGCCCCGCCGACCTGCCCGAGATCCTCGATCTGGTCGCCCGCACCCGGCCGGGCCCGTTCCTCACCCGGACCGTCGAGCTGGGCAGCTATCTCGGCATCCGGCACCGCGGCAGGCTGGTCGCCATGGCCGGGGAGCGGCTGCGGCTGCCCGGCTGGACGGAGATCAGCGCCGTGTGCACCGACCCCGCGCACCGCGGCCGGGGACTGGCGACCCGGCTGGTGCGGGCGGTCGCCGCGGGCATCCGGGACCGCGGGGACACCCCGTTCCTGCACGCCGCCGCCGGCAACACGCCCGCGATCCGGCTGTACGAGTCGATCGGCTTCACCCTGCGCCGCCGCTCCCGCGTCGCGCACCTGCGCACCCCGGGAACAACCGCCCCCGGCCGGGCGTTGAGCGTCCTGACGAGATCCGCCGGGCGGACGCCGATCGGGCCCGCCTCGCCAGCCGGAGGGAGATGACGGCCGTGACGCCCGTACGACCGCGGCAGCGCCCGCTGTGCCTCCCGCACCCCTACCGCTCCGTCCGTCTGCACTCCCGGCCGCACATCGACCTCCAGCGCGTGTCCGCCGCGCTCTGTCGCCGCTGACCCCAGCCCCCGGCCTCCCCGGCCCGGTTCTCCTCCTGCCGCGCTCGCCCCTCGCCGCACCCTGCCCGCGAGCCGGCCCTCTCGTACGGACATCAAGGAAGGCACCGACGTGTCCTCGACCCCCTCCGCACACCTGCATCTCGCCGTCGCCCTGGACGGCACCGGCTGGCACCCCGCGTCCTGGCGCGAGCCGGCCGCCCGCCCCCGCGACCTGTTCACCGCCGGCTACTGGGCCGGCCTGGTCGCCGAGGCCGAACGCGGCCTGCTCGACTTCGTCACCCTGGAGGACGGCCTCGGCCCGCAGTCCGACCAGCTCCTGGCACCCGACGAGCGCACCGACCGGGTCCGCGGCCGCCTCGACGCGGTCCTCGTCGCCTCCCGCGTCGCCCCGCTCACCCGGCACATAGGCCTGGTCCCGACCGTGGTGGCCACACACACCGAGCCGTTCCACATCTCCAAGGCCATCGCCACCCTCGACTACGTCAGCGCCGGACGCGCCGGCCTGCGCGTGCAGATCACCGCCCGCCCGAACGAGGCCGCCCACTTCGGCCGCCGTACGGTCCCCCGGATCACCGGCTTCGACAGCCCGGGCGCGCAGGAACTGATCAGCGGCCTGTTCGACGAGGCCGCCGACCACGTGGAAGTGGTGCGCCGGCTCTGGGACAGCTGGGAGGACGACGCCGAGATCCGGGACGCGGCCACCGGCCGCTTCATCGACCGGGACAAGCTGCACTACATCGACTTCGAGGGCCGCTTCTTCAAGGTCAAGGGCCCCTCCATCACCCCCCGCCCGCCGCAGGGCCAGCCGCTGGTCACCGCCCTCGCCCACCAGACCGTCCCCTACCGGCTCGTCGCCCGCCAGGCCGACATCGGCTACGTCACCCCGCGCGACGCGGCACACGCCCGCGCGATCGTCGCGGAGATCCGTGCCGAGCAGGAGGCGGCGGGCCGCGCCGGGGACACCCTCCACGTCTTCGGTGACCTCTTCGTCCTCCTCGACGACAGCCAGGCCGAGGCCGAGGCGCGCCTCGGCCGCCTCGACGCCCTCGCCGGTGAGCCGTACACCAGCGACGCCCGCGTCTTCACCGGGACGGCCGCCCAACTGGCCGACCTGCTGGAGGAGCTGGCGGCCGGCGGGCTGACCGGGTTCCGGCTGCGCCCCGCGGTCGCCGGCCACGACCTGCCGCGCATCAGCCGCGAGCTGGTGCCCGAGCTCCAGCGCCGCCACCGCTTCCGGGACGCCTACGAGGCCGGCACCCTGCGCGGCCACCTCGGCCTCGCCCGCCCCGCCAACCGCTACGCCGCAGCCACCGCCTGAGCCAGGAGGACCGCCCCCATGAGCAAGCCGCTGAAGCAGATCCACCTGGCCGCCCACTTCCCCGGGGTCAACAACACCACCGTGTGGAGCGACCCGGCAGCCGGCAGCCACATCGAGTTCGAGTCGTTCGTGCACTTCGCGAAGACCGCCGAACGCGCCAAGTTCGACTTCCTGTTCCTCGCCGAGGGGCTCAGGCTGCGCGAACAGGGCGGCAAGATCTACGACCTGGACGTGGTCGGCCGCCCCGACACCTTCACCGTGCTGGCCGCGCTCGCCGCCGTCACCGACCGGCTCGGCCTGACCGGCACCATCAACTCCACCTTCAACGAGCCCTACGAGGTGGCCCGCCAGTTCGCCAGCCTCGACCACCTCTCCGACGGCCGCTCCGCGTGGAACGTCGTCACCTCCTGGGACGCCTTCACCGGCGAGAACTTCCGCCGCGGCGGCTTCCTGCCGCAGGAGGAGCGCTACTCCCGCGCCAAGGAGTTCCTCGCCACCACCCAGGAACTCTTCGACTCCTGGCACGGCGACGAGATCCTCGCCGACCAGGCCACCGGCACCTTCCTGAAGGACGCCGCGGCCGGCGCCTTCGTCCACCAGGGACAGCACTTCGACATCCACGGCCGGTTCAACGTGCCGCGCTCCCCGCAGGGCCGCCCCGTCATCTTCCAGGCGGGCGACTCCGACGAGGGCCGCGAGTTCGCCGCCTCCACCGCCGACGCCATCTTCAGCCGCTACGCCACGCTGAAGGAGGGACAGGCCTTCTACACCGACGTCAAGTCCCGCCTCGCCGCGTACGGCCGCCGCCCCGACCAGCTGCTCATCCTGCCCGCCGCGACCTTCGTCCTCGGCGACACCGACCAGGAGGCCGCCGAACTCGCGCGCGAGGTCCGCCGGCAGCAGGTCAGCGGCGCCACCGCCGTCAAGCACCTGGAGTTCGTCTGGAACCGTGACCTGTCGGCGTACGACCCGGAGGGCCCGCTGCCCGACGTCGACCCTGTGGTCGACGAGGAGCACATCTCCCGTGGCCGCGCCCAGGTGCGGATGTACCGCGACCCGATCGCCATCGCGCGGGAGTGGCGGCAGCTCGCCGAGGCCAACAAGTGGTCCATCCGGGACCTGGTGATCAACACCGGCAACCGGCAGACCTTCGTCGGCACCCCGGCCACCGTCGCCCGGACCATCAACGACTTCGTGCAGGCCGACGCCTCCGACGGGTTCATCCTCGTCCCGCACATCACGCCCGGCGGACTCGACCCGTTCGCCGACAAGGTGGTCCCGCTGCTCCAGGAACAGGGCGTGTTCCGCACCGACTACGAGGGCACGACCCTGCGCGACCACCTGGGACTCGCCCACCCCGACGCCGCCGGTGTCCCGGCCGAGCGGGCCGCGTCGTGAGGTTCCTCGCGATCACCCTGATCGTGCACCGGCCGGACCCGGTCACGGGCGTGCGGAAACCGACGTACGACCGGTTCCGGGAGGTCCTCGACAGCGCGGTGCTGGCGGAGGAGCTGGGCTTCGACGGGTTCGGCGTGGGGGAGCGGCACGAGCGGCCGTTCCTCTCCTCCGCGCCGACGGTCGTGCTGAGCCATGTCGCCGCGCTCACCCGGCGCATCCGGCTCTTCACCGCCGTCACCACGCTCAGCCTGCTCGACCCGGTCCGGGCCTACGAGGACTACGCGACGCTGGACCACCTGTCCGGCGGCCGGCTCGACCTCATCATCGGCAAGGGCAACGGCACCGCCCAGCGGGAATTGTTCCAGGTCACCCCCGAGGACCAGTGGGAGCGCAACGCCGAGAGCCACGAAGTGTTCCGGCGGATCTGGCGGCAGGACCGGGTGACCGCCGACACCCGCTTCCGGCCGCCGCTGAAGGACGCCGAGGTGTGGCCGCGGCCGTACCAGCGGCCCGTCCGCGTCTGGCACGGCAGCGCCACCAGCAAGGAGTCCGTGGACCTCGCCGCCCGGTACGGCGCCCCGCTGTTCTCGGCGAACGTCACCCACCCGATCGAGCCGTACGCCGAGCTGGTCCGCCACTACCGGGAACGCTGGGAGCACTACGGCCGCGACCCGGCCGGCATCGCGGTCGGCGCCGGCTCGGCCGGCCTGTGCGTCACCCGCACCTCGCAGGAGGCGCTGGACCTCTACCGCCCGGTGTTCGAGAGCAACCTGGCCTTCCACCGTGACGCCGGCCTGCCCGTGCTGTTCGACACGCTGGAGGACTTCGTGGCGCGCACCTCCGCCCTGATCGGCAGCCCCGAACAGGTCATCGACAAGGTCCACCGCTACCACGAACAGTTCGGGCACAGCGTGCTCCACGTGCAGGCGGACGCCGGGGGACTGCCCGGCGGCCGGCACCGGGACTCGCTGGAGCTGTTCCAGTCGGAGGTGGCGCCGGTGCTGCGCCGGGACATCCCTGACCCGCCGTTCCCGTGGGCACCGGTGCTGCCCGCGCCCGGCCCGGCGGCCGAGTCCGTGCCCGATCCCGTGCCCGCCGACCGCTGAGGTCCCGCCGACAGCGACTGGCGCAGGGCCGGGACGGCGGTGTCGAGGACCGACTGGTCCAGCAGGGTGGTCACCCCTGCGGCCGGACAGACCGCCGGCACCCGCCGGTCGGCACGGTCCTCTCCCGGGAGCATGCGGTCATGCTCACACGCCCGGACACCCCCGCCGCCGTACCGGTGCAACCGTTCGCACGACGGAAACACGCGCGTCGCGCGGACACACCGCCTTCGTGCCCGGACACAGGGCGTTCGCGGTACGGGCGGCGGCGTGGCCGCGGACGTCACCTCCCCCGTGGGTGACGTCCGCGGCCGTTCCCCCGGCGCCGGACTGTGGCGGTGTGCCGCCCGGGTCCCGTCACCAGCACATGACGGCCGTCTCTCCCGAACCCCAGGTGGAGTACAGGCGGACCCGGACGGTGTAGCGGCGGCCCCTGACGAGCCGGACCCGGACGGCGGCGTTGTCCGGCGTGCCGCCGTCGTCGTGCCCCGCGAGGAAGCGCGGTTCCCCGTCACGCTCCTCGAAGACCACCAGCACGGTGTCGGCGTCGCCGAAGGCTCCCACGGTGTACTCGCGGGTCTCCGGCGGCTCGACGGTGAAGTCGGCCTGCCCGCCGGGCCCCAGCCCGAGCGGCGCGGACCGGAACGGCACCAGCGCGGCCGGCTCGGACAGCCCGGTGGGCGGGTACCAGCGCAGCACGAACTCCTTGTCGGCCGGGGACGGCGAGCAGGGCGGGCGCAGCCCCCCGCGGTACTGCTCCGGCTCCAGCACCAGCCCCGGCCCGATCGGCAGCGTCATGACCGACTGCGGATCCCACACCGAGCCGTCCGCCGCGCAGGCGTCCAGCCGGCGCAGTACGTTCGTGTACGTCGTCTCCCGGCTCCAGAAGTTCGGCGGGCCCGCCAGTTCGGCGTACACGGCCTCGTCGTCCCAGTGGAGCCCGGCGAACGGGCTCTGGTGCTCGTGCACCATGCCGAGCGCGTGTCCGATCTGGTGCAGGACCGTCCCGCGCTCCCCGGGCGCGGTCACGTCCCAGCCGAGGTTGACGGTGCGCTCACCGCGCCCGGCCGACAGCGCCTCCCGGCCGACCGCCGACCAGGAACCGGCACCGGCCTGGAACCCGATCCGCAGCTCCGCCTCATGACGGTCGCCGACCTCGGTGAACGTGACGCCGATGCCGAGGTCCTGCCACTCGCGGAAACACCCGCGGACCACGTCCCGCTGCTCCGCGCCGCCCGCCCACGGCACCCGGCGCAGCTCGCCGGTCCCGGGGACCGGGATCACCGAGGCGTCGCAGCGGGTGTCCAGGAAGCAGTAGTGCAGGACGGTGCCGTTGACCCACATCCGCCGCCCGGCGAGCAGCGCGCCCAGCCGCCCGGCGGTCAGCCCCGGTGCGAAAGACGGGGCCGGCTGCCGCGGAAGCGAGCAGAGGCGTCGGGTCATGCGGCCAGCGTGCCGCACCGCCCGGGCCGCACGCCTGAGTCGGGGGCTACTCAAGTCACCCTGTATCAAAGCTGAGTACGCGCGCTCAGTATGACGTGAGAACTGACGAGCAGGACGCGAGCACGCCCGCACCGCCCTGGCCGTTCACGGGCCGGACGGACGAACTGGAGCTGGTGCGCGGGGCGTCGGCCGCCGGCCGGCCCGGCATCGTGGTGACCGGACCGGCCGGCCGCGGCAAGACCCGGCTCATCACGGAGGCGGTGCGGGGCACGGACCACGCCCGGGTGACGGGTACCCCCGAGGCCCGCGGCCTGCCCTTCGGCGCCTTCGCCCCGCTGCTCCCCGGCACCCTCTCGCTGCACCAGGCGGTCCGCGCCCTGTCCGGGGTACGCCTGCTCATCGTGGACGACGCCCAGCTGCTGGACGAGGCCTCCGCCGCCCTGGTCCACCAGCTCGCCGTGCACGGGCGCACCCGCCTGCTCGTGGCCGCCGCCGACGAGGTGCCCGCTCCGGGCGCGGTGTCCCGGCTGTGGACCGGGGAGCTGCTGCCCCGGCTGGCCCTCGCCCCGCTGTCCCGGGAGGACACCGCCCGGCTGCTCGCGGGCGCCGCGCTGGAACCGCTGACCGTGGGCCGGCTGCACCGGGCGTGCCGGAGTGATCTGCGGCTGCTGCGCGACCTGGTGACCGGGCTCGACGCGTCCGGACGGCTGACGCCCGTCCCGGGCACCGGCGAGCGGGCCTGGCGGGGCGCGCCACCGGTCACCCCGGCCGTCCGGGAGCGGCTCGCCCCGGCCCTGGAGCGGACCGGCCCGGGTGAGCGTGACGCCCTGGAGCGCCTGGCGTTCGCCGAACCCCGGCCGCTGCCGGCGGACGGGCTGGACCTGGACGCCCTCGAACGCCTGGAGGCGGACGGCCTCGTCGACGTGGACGACCAGGGAGCCGTCACCCTCGCCCACCCCCTGCACGGCCCCGTGCTGCGCGCCGCGGCCGGCCGGCTGCGGGCCCGCCGGCTGGGCCGCGCGCCCTTCGCGTACGGACCGGCGCTCGCCGCCGAACAGCGGCTCCTCGCCGGCCGGTTGGAGCGGCTGGACGTACGGACGGTGCCGACTCCGGTGGGGGAGTGGCTGGTGGCGGAGGGCGGTCCGCTGCCCGCCGGGTACGCCGCGGTCCGCGCCCGGTTCGCGCGGCTGCGGGGCGAGCTGCGCGAGGCGGCGGCCTGGGCCAGGGAGGGGCTGCGGGAGGCGCCCGGGGACACCGGGTGCCGGACGGAACTGGCCCTGGCGGAAGGGGAGCCGGGCGAGACGGCCGACCCCGACGACGTCCACGCGCTCTACGGCGCCGTACGCCTCGGCGCTCCCCGGGAGGCCGTCGGACGGCTGCCGGCCGGCAGTGTGTTCGCCCGGCACGCCGAGGCACTGGCCCGCGGCGACGGGACCGCGCTGGACCGGGCCGCGCAGGCGCTCGCGGGGCGGGGATTCCTGCTGTACGCGGCGGAGGCCCACGCCCAGGCCGCACGGGCCCACCGTGACCCACGTGCCGCGCGGCTGTCCCGCATCCGGGCCGTGGCCCTGGCCCGCCGCTGCGAGGGGGCCCGCACGCCCGCCCTGACCGGGCTCCTCCTCGGCGAACTCACCGCGCGGCAACGGCAGATCGTCGCACTGGCGGCGGCGGGGCTGAGCAACCGGGAGATCGCCGAGAAGCTGACCCTGTCCGTGCGGACGGTGGGCAACCACCTGTACGGCGCCTACACCCGGCTGGGCACGGCGGGCCGCGGCACCCTGCCCTGGCTGGTGGACGTGCCCGAGCGGGAGACGGCGTAGGGCGCGCCCGCGCACCGTCTCCCTCACGCCGATCCGCGTACTGCCCCTGACGCCGTCCCGCGCACCGTCCCTCACGCCGCGCCGAACGCCGCGAACGCCCAGCCCGTCGCCTGGTGCACCGCGTCGCCCGGCAGCGTCGTACGGGCGTCGCGCAGGGCCTCGGCCAGGGAGAGGCCCGCGCCGAGGCCCTTGTGCAGGGCCAGCATCAGCGGCACCACCGCCGCGTCGTTGACCGGCGCGCTGCTGGCCACCACCCCGGCCGTGCCCAGCGGCAGCAACGCGGTGACCAGGCCCAGCAGTTCGTCGGCACCGACCGAGGCGAGGCGGGCGGTGTCGCAGCTGGAGAGGATGATCCGGTACGGGCTGCGGGACAGCCGCTCGAAGTCGTGGACGATCAGCGGCCCGTCGGCCATCCGCAGGGCGGAGAACAGCGGGCTGTCCGCGCGGAACGTGCCGTGCGCCGCGAGATGGGCGAGGCCCGCCCCGTCGAGTTCCGCCAGCACCCGCGGCACCTGCGCGTCGTCGCCCTCCAGGACCGTCGCCGTGCCGTACCGGCCGGCCAGTTCGGGCACCTCCGCACCGCCCGTCGCCAGGCCGGGACCGCGCACCAGCACCGGCCGGCCCTCCGGCGGCGGCTCCGTCTCCCGGGCCCGTAGCCAGCTGCCCGCCGACGGCGACACGCTCAGCACCCGCTCCCGCAGCGCGGGCAGCAGCGCCCACGGCACCCGGTGCAGCGCCCCCGGCGGCACGACCACCACCGGTCCCGGACCGAGCGACTTCGCCGCCCCGGCCAGCAGCAGTTCCTGCAACCGCCGGCCCGCCGCCTCCACCAGCGGCAGCCGCGCCTCGGCACCCGGGTGCGCGAGCCGCCGCAGCCCGGCCTGCACATGCCCGGCCTCCGCCACCGCCTCCGCCAGCGACCCGCCGGTGAACCGCCGCACCCGGCCCTGCCCGCACAGCAGCACGTGCACCCGGCCGTCCACGACGGCCAGTTCCACCAGCCACCCGTCACCGAGCCGGTCCAGCAGCCGGGCCACGTCCAAGCGGTCTCCCGCGCCGGTGGCGGCGCCGCCCATGTGCCGGGTCCGGGAGCGGATCTCCCGCTCCAGGCGCCGCTGTTCGCGTTCCAGCGCCGGTACCGGGCGGCCCTCCATCCGGGCGGCCTCCGCGCGGGCCGCGATCTCCCGGTAGGCGGTCAGACCGCTCAGCAGCGCCGGATCGTGCGGCGGCCGGGCCGGTGGCGCGGACAGTACGGTCGCCCGCCACCGCTCGCTCCACACCAGCAGCCGCCGCGGACCGCCCTGCGCGAGGCTCACCTCCTGCGCCAGCGCGGCCAGTTCGGCGCCCTGCGCGGTGGCGTGGGCCCGCAGCTCCGAGGCGCCCAGCGTCATCCGGTGGTCGTCCAGCACGTCCAGGCCGCGCCGGCACGCCTCCAGCACCCCCCGCCGCGAACCGGCGGCCCGCGCCCGCAGCGCCTGCGCCGCCCAGCCGGTCATCCGGGCCGGTGGCCGCCCGCAGTTCCGGCTGCGGGCGGCCACCGCCAGATGCCGTTCGGCGTCCGCCGTCCAGCCCAGCTCCAGTGCGATCCGGCCCGCGAGCAGTGAGGCCTCGGGTGCGGCGGGCGACCCGAAGGAGGCCAGCCGCTCGGCGACCGCCGCCGCGTCCCCGACCAGCCGCCCCGACCGCCGGCCGGCCGCCACCCGCGCCTCGATCAGCACCAGTCGGGCGTGCGTCTCCCACCACGTCCGGCGCTGCGCGGCGAACAGGCGTACGGCGACGGCGGCGCGGGCTATCGCGGTGTGCGGGTCCCCGGCCGAGCGGGCGGCCCGCGCCGCCGCGAGCAGCAGCTCGGCCCTGCGGGTGGACTGCCCGCCGATCCGGTCCAGCACCGCGCCGGCCGCGTCCGCCTCCGCCAGCGCCTCCGGGGCGAGCCCCGCCGCCATCAGCACCTCGCACCGCCGGATCGACAGGTTGTAGGTGGGCGTGCCCAGCTTGGCGTACCGCTCCTCGGCCTCGTCCAGCAGCCGCAGCGCCGCCGGGATGTCCCCGGACCGGAACGCGGCGAGCCCCCGGCTCTCCACCGCGTCCGCCTTGTCGTGCTCCTGGCCGGTGGTGTCCCACAGCCGCTCCGCCGCCGTGAAGTCCGCGACCGCCCGGTCCACCGCGCCGAGCGCCAGGTGCACGGTCGCCCGCAGGGTCAGCGCCCGCGCGGTCCAGATGTCGTCGCCGGCCTGCCGCAGCACCGGCAGCGCCCGCCGTACGTCCTCCAGCGACTCGCGGTGCCGCCCCAGCACCCACCACACGTACGCCCGCCGGAACAGCACCCGGGCCCGGGTGTGCCCGCTGCCCCGGGCGACCCCCCGCTCGAACGACGCGAGCCCCTGCCGCGTGCGCCCCGCGTGCACCAGTGCGACCCCCAGCGTCGCGAGCACATCGGCCTCCCGGTCGGCCGACTCGGCGCGCGCGGCCAGGTCCCGGGCCCGCCGCAGATGCCGGAGCGCGATGCGCAGATCCCCGAAGTCCCGCTGCCAGATGCCGAGCACCTGGTGGGCCACGCTGGCGTGCAACGGCGGCGCGGCGGAGCGCAGGACGTGTTCGGCGCGTGCCCGGGCCTCGCCCGGATCGGCGAACACCATGGGCAGCAGTTCGAGCACCGACTCGCTTCCCGCTGTCACGTCTCGCATGGTAGTGGCCTGCTGTATCAGACGGTGGTCCCGCGGCTCTCACTGTCGGACACCGTCCCGAGGGGGAGATCACGACATGGCACCACAGCGATTCCACGAGCAGTTCGAGCACATCCGGCGCTCCCTGCCGGACGTCCCCCTCACCATGGGGCCCGACGACACCCCCGGCCTCCTCTACGAGAAGGGTGTCGTCCTCGTCCGGGGCGGTGAGGACGTCCGGTTCGTCGAGGACGCCGTGCGCGCCCACTTCACCGAGACCCCGGGCCTCGTCCCCGACCACGTGGGCCGCGTGGACCCGCCGGCGGACCGCACCGGCGTCACCCGCGTCCGCGTCGGCGACCCCGCCGGGGGCGAGGACACCGTGCCGCACGCCCTGCGCGCCGTACGGGCGGCCGAGCGGCGCCGGGGCCGCCGGCTGGCCGGCCGCAACCACGTACTGCACATCGCGGTCAACGCCTGCCCCGGCGACGAGCCCGTGCCCGCCCCGCGCACCGAGGCCGCCAACCCGGCCGTCTCCGGGGCCCGTCACGACCCGGCCACCGCCGTCGGCGTCCTCGTGATCGACACCGGCCTGGTGCACGACCACCTCGCCTACCCGCCGCTCGCCCACACCACCGGCGACGCCCAGCTGACCGAGACCGACGGCGACGGGGTGCTCCACCAGTACGTCGGCCACGGCACGTTCATCGCCGGGATCCTCGCGGCCCTCGCGCCCAACACCGACATCACCGTCCGGGGCACCCTCAACGACGCCGGTGCCGTCCTGGAGTCCGAGTTCGCCGGCCGGCTCTTCGAGGCCGTCGACCGGGACGGCTGGCCGGACATCATCAGCCTCTCCGCCGGCACCCCCGGCGCGGACACCGACGGCCTGATCGGTCTCGACACGTTCATGCGGGAACTGCGCGAGCGGCGCACCCTGCTGGTCGCCGCCGCCGGCAACAACGGCAGCGACACCCCGTTCTGGCCCGCCGCCTACGCCGCCCTGCCCGAGTACGCCGACTGCGTGCTCTCGGTCGGCGCCCTGCGCGCGGACGGCGAGTCGGGGGCCTGCTTCACCAACCACGGCCCCTGGGTGCGCGTCCACGCCCCCGGCGAGCGCCTCACCAGCGCCCTCACCGGCTTCGTCACCCCCGTGCCGTACGTCTACCAGCACTCCACCTACGACGACTGCCGGTTCGGCGCCGACTACGCCTGCACCTGCCTGTACCCGCGTCACACCGGCGTGCTGAGCGAGGGCCGGGAGAACACCGGCGGCAAACCCGACCAGGTGATGTTCGACGGCCTCGCGCAGTGGAGCGGCACCTCCTTCGCCGCACCGGTGGCCGCGGGACTCGTCGCCGCCCGGATGACGGCGTACGCCGAGCGCGACCCGCGGGTGGCCGCCGCCCGGCTGCTGGCGGCCGGCACCCACCGGGCGGAGGTGCGCGGGGCGCACGTCCCCGCGCTCCGCCCGCCCACCTGGCGCCCCGTCCGCACCGTGATCCCGGCGCTGCCCGCATGACGGCCGGAACCCTCCGCTCCGCGGCGTACGATGACGTGCCGTACACAAGGGGTGGAGCCGTGGACCGAGCAGAGGTCGGCGCGCTGGTCCAGTCCGCCGTCGACGGGGACGCCGCGGCCTGGAAGGCGCTGGTGGAAGGGATGAGTCCGCTGGTGTGGTCGGTCGTGCGCGCCCACCGGCTCTCGGACGCCGACGGGCACGAGGTCTTCCAGACCGTGTGGTTCCGCTTCGCCCAGCATCTGGGCCGGATCCGGGAACCGGACAAGACCGCCGCCTGGCTGGCCAGTACCGCCCGCCACGAGTGCCTGAAGGTGCTCAGGCAGCTGACGCGGCTCACTCTCACCGACGATCCGCAGCTGCTCGACCGGGCCAGCCAGGAGCGGACGCCGGAGGAGTCGCTGATCGACACCGAGGAGGCGGCGGACCGCGCCGAGCGGATCCGCCGGCTCTGGCAGGAGCTGGACTCACTGGGCGAACGCTGCCGGCAGCTGCTGCGCGTGCTGATGGCCTCGCCCCCGCCCAGCTACGGGGAGATCTCCGCCGCCCTCGGCATCGCGGTCGGCAGCATCGGCCCGCTGCGCCAGCGCTGTCTGCGCCGGCTGCGGGCCCGGATGGACACACGGGGTGCGGTGTGAACGACGACGAGCCGCGCCGGGACGCGGTCCCGGACGAGGACGCTTACGCGGACACGCTGCTGGAGGAGGAACTGCGCCTGGCCGCCGCCGTCCTGGACCCCGTCCCGGCCGAACTCCTCCAGAGCGCCCTGGACGCCTACGCCCTGCACGACCTGGACGCCCGGCTCGCCGAGCTGACCTTCGACTCGCTCGTGGACGCGCTGCCGGTCCGGGGCGCCACGGACGCGCCGCGCATGCTGACGTTCCGGGCGGGAGAGGTGACCGTCGACGTCGAGGTCACCGCCGACGGGCTGATCGGCCAGGTGCTGCCGCCGCAGCCGGCCCGGATCGAGGTGCTCGGCGGCCCCCGGGCCCCGCGCCCGGTCGCGGCCGACACCCTCGGCCGGTTCACCAGCGACACGCCGCCGGCCGGCCCGTTCGCCCTGCGGCTGCGCACCGGTGCGGAGGTGATCGTCACCGAGTGGCTGCGCACCTGAGACCGCTCACCGGGTAACGGGACGGGGGCCCGGGCTACAGGGCGTCGACGAGCGCGGCCAGCGCAGAGGCGAGCCGGTCCAGGCCCGGCCCGGCCGGGCCGCCCGGTTCGGTCATGTAGACGTCCCGCCGGATCTCCACCATCAGCGCGGCGACCCGGGCGTCCGTGCCGTAGAACTCCAGCGGCACGTACGTCCCCGCGAACGGGCTGTCCAGCCCGCTCTCCCCGCACCCGGCGAACGCCCGGCGCGCGGCCTCGGTCAGCGCCGGCGGGGTGTGGAAGGCGTCCGTGCCCAGGCACACCGGCGGGCGCGGCCCGGCCCCGTGCAGCTCGTAGGGGAGCGGCACGGCCGGATACGAGTGCACGTCGATGATCACGGCCCGTCCGGTGGCGGCCAGCCGTCCGGCGACCGCCTCCGTCATGGCCTCGGCGTACGGGCGGAAGTAGCGGGCGAGCAGCGGCTCCGGGTCGGTGTCCGCGGGCCGCAGCTCACCGCGGTGCGTGGTCCGCGTGTACACCGCGCCCATCCCGGCGGCGAGCATCTCCTCCCGCTCGTCGGGGAACCGCTCCGGGTCCACGACCAGCCGTGACAGCCGGTTCACGAACCGCCAGGGCCGGACCCCGGCGAGCGCGGCGGCCCGCTCGGCGATCTCGGCGGTGTGCGCGTCCGTGATGTGGTCCAGCTCCCGCTCCAGCTCCGCGTCGTCCAGCACGATGCCGCCGCGTACGTCGTCCGGTACCGCCCGCGCGGAGTGCGGCACGTGCAGCAGTACGGGAGAGCCGGCGGCGCCGGGCAGGAGGTCGAAGGAGGACACGGGCGGCTCCCGGGAGGTAGTGGGCAGTGGGTACGGCTCCGCCCCGGCCGGGTGGTGCCGGCCGGGGCGGAGACTACGGCGACCAGGGCTACGGTCGGTCCGCGGGCGTCAGCTCAGCGACGCCAGCGCCTCGTTCCAGGTGGCCGACGGGCGCATGACCGCGTCCGCCTTGGCCTGGTCGACCTGGTAGTAGCCGCCGATGTCGACCGGGGAACCCTGGACGGCGTTCAGCTCGTCCACGATCCGCTGCTCGTTCGCGGCGAGGTTCTCGGCCAGCGGCGCGAACGCCTTGGCCAGGTCGGCGTCGTCGGTCTGCCGCGCCAGTTCCTGCGCCCAGTACAGGGACAGGTAGAAGTGGCTGCCGCGGTTGTCGATGCCGCCGACGCGCCGGGTCGGGGACTTGTCCTCCTCGAGGAAGGTCGCCGTGGCGCGGTCGAGGGTGTCGGCGAGGACCTTGGCACGGGTGTTGCCGGTGGTCTCGGCGAACTGCTCGAAGGAGGGGACGAGCGCGAAGAACTCGCCGAGGGAGTCCCAGCGCAGGTAGTTCTCCTTGACCAGCTGCTGGACGTGCTTGGGCGCGGAGCCGCCGGCACCCGTCTCGAACAGGCCGCCGCCCGCCATCAGCGGGACGACCGACAGCATCTTGGCGCTGGTGCCCAGCTCCATGATCGGGAACAGGTCGGTCAGGTAGTCGCGCAGCACGTTGCCGGTGACCGAGATGGTGTTCTCGCCGCGGCGGATGCGCTCCACCGACAGCTTGGTGGCCTGGACCGGGTCGAGGATCCGGATGTCGAGGCCCTCGGTGTCGTGCTCCGGGAGGTACTGCTTGACCTTGGCGATGAGCTGCGCGTCGTGGGCGCGGGTCTCGTCCAGCCAGAACACGGCCGGGTCACCGGTGGCGCGGGCACGCGTGACGGCCAGCTTGACCCAGTCGCGGATCGGGTCGTCCTTGGTCTGGCAGGCGCGGAAGATGTCGCCCGCGGCGACCGGCTGCTCGATCAGCACGTTGCCGGCCCGGTCGGTCAGGCGGACGGTGCCGGCCGCCGGGACCTCGAAGGTCTTGTCGTGGGAGCCGTACTCCTCGGCCTTCTGCGCCATGAGGCCGACGTTCGGGACGGAGCCCATGGTCGACGGGTCGTAGGCGCCGTTGGCCCGGCAGTCGTCGATGACGGCCTGGTAGACGCCGGCGTAGGAGGAGTCCGGGATGACGGCGAGGGCGTCGTGCTCCTGGCCGTCCGGGCCCCACATGTGGCCGGAGGTGCGGATCATCGCCGGCATCGAGGCGTCGATGATGACGTCCGAGGGCACGTGCAGGTTGGTGATGCCCTTGTCGGAGTCGACCATCGCGAGGGCCGGGCCCTCGGCGATCTCCGCGTCGAAGGAGGCCTTGATCTCGGCGCCCTCGGGCAGCTTCTCCAGGCCCTTCAGGATGCCGCCGAGGCCGTCGTTCGGGGTGAGGCCGGCGGCCTTGAGGGTCTCGCCGTACTTCGCGAACGTCTTCGGGAAGAAGGTGCGCACCACGTGGCCGAAGATGATCGGGTCGGAGACCTTCATCATCGTCGCCTTCAGGTGCACGGAGAACAGGACGCCCTCCTCCTTGGCGCGGGCGACCTGCGCGGCGAGGAACGTGTTCAGCTCGGCCACGCGCAGCACGGAGGCGTCGACGACCTCGTCCTTGCGGACCGGTACGGACTGGCGCAGCACGGTGGTGGTGCCGTCCTCGGCGACCAGCTCGATCCGCAGCGCGCCGTCCTCGGCGATCACCACGGACTTCTCGGTGGAACGGAAGTCGTTCTCGCCCATGGTCGCCACGTCGGTGCGGGACTCGGTGCTCCAGGCACCCATGCGGTGCGGGTGCGCCTTGGCGTAGTTCTTCACCGAGGCCGGGGCGCGGCGGTCGGAGTTGCCCTCGCGCAGCACCGGGTTGACGGCGGAGCCCTTGATCTTGTCGTAACGGGCGCGGATGTCGCGCTCCTCGTCGGTCCTGGGGTCGTCCGGGTAGTCCGGCAGCGCGTAGCCCTTGCCCTGGAGCTCGGCGACGGCGGCCTTGAGCTGCGGGATCGACGCCGAGATGTTCGGCAGCTTGATGATGTTGGCGGCGGGGGTCTTGGCCAGCTCGCCCAGCTCGGTCAGCGCGTCCGGGACGCGCTGGTCCTCGGTCAGGTACTCCGGGAAGACGGCGATGATGCGCCCTGCCAGCGAGATGTCGCGGGTCTCCACGGGCACACCGGCCTGCGAGGCGTACGCCCGGATCACCGGCAGGAACGAATGCGTCGCCAGGGCCGGGGCCTCGTCTGTGTAGGTGTAGATGATGGTCGAGTCAGTCACCGGGTGCTCCGCTCCACGTCTGCAACATTGCTCGACATCAAGATATCTCGTGACCGGGGTCGGTGGGACAGGGGTCCTGGCCGGAAAACTCGCAGCCGTCCTCGCCGCCGTCCATCTCGCGCGCGATCCAGCGGCAGATCACGTCCACCACGTACAGGTGTTCGGCACGGGTCAGCTCCCGTCCCGCGGGGATGCCGTGCCAGCGCGCGAGGCAGCCCCGGCAGCAGGTGGCGGTGGCGTGCTGGGCCACGAACACCGGGTGCCCGCGGTACGGCGTCTGCCTGCCGTCCTTGTACGGCTCGGCCGGCGCCAGCCGCTTGGCGACCAGGTCGTACGCGTGCCATCGCAGGGTCGCCGGGCCCTTCAGCGCGGCGGTGGCCCGGTCCCGGCCGCGCAGGCGGAACCCCGCCCGGAACGGCTGCCGGGCGAGCGCGTCCAGCCGCCGGTCCAGGGAGCGGAGCGCGCGGGCCCGCTCCTCGTCCATCCCCGGCCCCGCCGGCTCACGCCAGCAGCCGGCGCTTCTGGCTCTCGAACTCCTCGTCCGTCAGGACTCCCTGGGCCTTGAGGTCGGTCAGCTGCTTGAGCTGGTCGATCCGGTGGCTCATGTCGTCGGAGGCGGAGGCGGGGGCGGGGGCCGGGGGCGCTGCGGGCGGCGGCGGGGCCTGTTGCTGCTGCTGGTCGTAGTCCTGCTGCGCCCAGCGGCCCGCCTGCCGCCGGGAGACCCGGTTGGACACGGCGGTGGCGGTTCCGGCGACGGCGGCTGTGCGTGCGACGCCCCGAAGCAGTCCGGGCATGTCGGTCATCTCCCAAGTCGATCGATGCGCCGGCCGGTGCGGGACCGGCTCAGGCGGCTGCGGAACCGCCGGGCGGCACGGTGTCCTCCATGGCGTCCAGGGAGGCGAGCAGCGCCTGCACGGGGATGCGGCCGCTCGCGACGAGCTGCCCCCCGCCGCGCCGCAGCGCTCGGGCCAGCGGAGCCGCCCACAGGTTCTCGTACACCAGCACCGCGGACGCGTTGCCGGGTTCCAGGGCGTTGGCGGCCTCCTCCAGGTCGCTCTGGTCCAGCACGCCGGACGAGGCTCCCTCGAAGACGGACAGATCCACCTCGTCACCGAGATCCTTCAGTTCCAGCGCGACCACCGAGCCGTCCGTCTCCTTGCGTACGAACGCCAGGTCGATGATGCGGATGATGCCGCGCTCGGCGAGATCGACCAGCAGGGGGAACGCCTCGCCCGTCATGCGGTTCCCGGGGAACTCGATCACCAGGTAGTCGACGGGGCCCATCTCTTCGACACTGTCCATGGCCACTCCTCATCGAAACCGGACAAGAGCCGGACAGGAGCCGGGGCGGTCGCCCCGTCCGGCCGTACCGTCGCCCTGGCAGCGCCTTCACGGCCGATGGCCGGCGGCCCCCGCCTGCCATTGCAGCACGCGGCCCGGGGCCCCGCACTTCCGCGCCCGTGAGCACGGCCCGTCCGGCGGCGGTCCGGGCGGAGGTGCGGTCCGTCTTCTCCGTCAGCCGCGCGGACGACGCCTGCCCGTCCGCCTGAGCCGGCCAGGCGCCGCCGGGGTGCCGCCGGCCGGCGCACACCCCACTCTGGACGCAGGGAACGCAGTGGCAGTGCGGACAGGGGCAGCGAAGGGAACAACGTCATGCCGTGCCCGGAACCCTGATGGCGGCGGACGGGCGTGCCCAGCGGCTGATGGCCCGGGCGAGGTCGGCGCACCGGCGGGCGGAGAGCCGCCTGCCGGTTCTCACGCACCTCGCGGACCGCATGGTGTCCGTGAACATCTTCGACTCCGCCACCCGTCTGGCCGCGCAGTGCTTCCTGACCGCGGTCCCGCTGCTCTTCGTCGTCTCGGCCTACGCCCCGCCGGGGGTGCGCCATCAGCTGGTCGACTCCGTGCAGGCGGTGTTCGGGCTCTCCGGGTCGGCGAACACCGAGCTGAAGCACGTGCTCCAGCCCACGACGCACGACCTCCAGCAGGCCACCGGCATCGTGGGCGCTCTGATGGTGCTGCTGTCGGCCACCGCGGTCAGCCGGGCGCTGCAACGGCTGTGCAAGCGCGCGTGGGAGATTCCCCGGGCGGGTACCAGGGTCGCCCTCTGGCGGTGGCCGGCCTGGCTCCTGCTGTGGCTCGGTGTCCTGGTCCTCCAGGGACCCGTACGGGACGGTTTCGGGGCCGGCGTCTGGCTGGGCGCCCCCCTCACGCTCGTCGTCCAGACGGGCCTGTGGTGGTGGACCCAGCATCTGCTGCTGGGCGGGCGCATCGGCTGGCGCCCCCTGCTGCCGGGTGCCCTGATCACGGCGGCCGTCCTCACCACGCTGACGGTCACCGCCCGCCTGTACATGCCGCGCGCGCTCGACCGCGCCATGACCGAGTACGGCCCCGTCGGTTCCGTGTTCGTGCTGCTCTCCTGGCTGATCGTGGTCTGCGTCGCGGCCGCCGTCGGCGTCAGCGTGGGCGCCGTCCTGGCACAGGAGCCCTTCCTGGCCCGCCGCCTGGGCAGCCCGCCGCCCCTGCGCGACCGCCGCCCGCCCGCCTCCTGACGTGCCGCCGCGGCGTGCATGGCGTCGTCCGTCCGGTCCACTCGGCGTGCGACCGGGCCGCGGAGCTGAGGCAATGGGGCGTGTCCAGGCACCTACCGCGCCGGAGAACCCCGTGACCGAGCCGCCCGACCCCCACCCGCCGGACCCGGCCCGGATGCCGGACCCGGACGGGACCCCGGACCCGGACGGGACCCCGGCTCGGAACCGCAATCCGCACCCGGCCCGGACCCCGGACCCGGACGGGACCCCGGCTCGGAACCGGAATCCGTACCCGGACCGGACCCCGTACCCGGACCGGACCGCGGACCCGGACGCGACCCCGGACCCGGACGCGACCCCGGACCCGGACGCGACCCCGGACCCGGACGGGACCGTGGCTCGGGCCTGGACCCCGGACCCGGCCCGGACCCCGGACCCGGACGGGACCCAGGAACCGGACGGAATCCCGGACCCGGACGGAACCCAGGACCGGGACGGAACCGCGGCTCGGGACCGGGCCCCGCACCCGGACCGGAACCCGTCGGACCGTGACGCCACCGCTCCCGGCGGTAGGGGGCGGCCACCCGGCGGGAAGGCCGGCGGAAGCGCCGCCGGTGCCGCCGGCCGCACCGCGCGCAGCGTGGCCTCGGCCGTGCTCATCGTCCTCACCTGCGTTCTCGTCCCGGTCGCCCTCATGGCCACCTGGGTGCACGACATCGCGCTCGACACCGACCGCTACGTCTCCACCGTCGCGCCCCTCGCCACCGACCCCGCCGTCCGGGAGGCCGCCGTCCACCGCGTCACCGAGGCCGTGGACACCCGCGTGAACGGCGCGCAGGCCGCCGCGGACATGGCGTCCTGGCTGAGGTCCCAGGGCCTGCCGCCGCGCGCCGCCGACGCGATCCGGGGGCTGGGGCCGCAGCTCGACTCCGCCGTCGACCAGGCCGTCACCAAGATCGCCACGCGGGTCGTCGAGAGCGACGCCTTCGCCGCGGTGTGGCGCACCGCCAACCGCGCGGCCCACAACGCCGTCGTGCACGCCCTGACCGGCAAGGGACGCGGCGCGGTCGGAGTCAGCGACGGCACGGTGACCGTGGACGTGGGTACGGCCGTCGACCGGGTCAAGAAGGAGCTGGTCGACGCGGGCCTGAAACCCGCCGACAAGATCCCGCAGGTGAACAAGGAGTTCGTGCTGTTCCAGTCCGACCAGCTCGCCAAGTACCGCAAGGCCGCGCACCTCCTCGACATCGTCGGGAACTGGTTCCCGGTGCTCGTCGTCGTCCTCGGCGCCGCCGGAGTGCTCCTGGCCCACCGGCGCCGACGAGCCCTGGTACGCACCGCGCTGGGAGCCTCCCTCGCCTGTCTGGTGGTCGCCGTCGCCCTGGTCGTGGCCCGCCACTACTACCTCGACCACCTGCCGCCCCAGGTGCAGTCCGAGGCCGCCGCCGCGGCCGTCTTCGACACCCTGCTCCGCTTCCTGCGGGTCAGCCTGCGGACGGCCGTCGTCCTGGGCGTCGTCATCGCCCTGGGCGCCTATCTCGTCGGACCGGGCCGGCTGCCCGTGGCGATCCGCGGCGCGTCCGACCACACGGCGGACTCCGCGGCGCGGTGGGCGGCGGGCCACCACATCGGCACCGGGCAGGTCGGCGCCTGGACCCTGGCCTACCGCCGGTGGCTCACCCTGGCCGCCCTGCTGGTCATCGCGTTCGTCTTCGCGCTCTGGAACCATCCGACGGTTCTCACGGTCCTGCTGCTGGTCCTGGTCCTCCTCGGCATCCTGGCGCTGCTCGCCCTGCTGGCGGCCACCGCCCGCGTCCAGGCCCCCGCGCCAGGCGGTCGGACGCGTCCGCCCGGCGACGAGCACTGACCGCGGCACCCGCCCCACCGTCCCGCGCCGCGCGGGGACCCGTGCCCGGCCCCGCCCGGTCCCGCGCGAACTGCGCCGGGGCCGCAGGACTGGGATGCTGATCGAGGAGTCCTCTCCACGGTCCGACGGACAGGCGGTGACCCAGTGTCCGAGAGGCAGCAGAACGCGCCGGGACCGGCCGTCGCGTGCGTCGATCCACTGGGCGAGCCGTTCCTCCGGACCCGGTTCGCGCTACCGGCCCGGCCGGCCACCTTCCTGCGCCGCCCACGGCTCGCCGCGCACCTCGGCCAGGCCTTCGACACCCCGCTGACGCTGGTCGACGGCTCGGCCGGCGCGGGCAAGACCCTGCTGGTCGCGGACTGGGCCGCCGGGCTCCGACGGCCGGTCGCCTGGCTGACGGGTGAGCCGGGGGACCAGGGCTGCGGGATGTTCTGGGCCTATGTGCTCCAGGCCCTGCGCGCCGCCGGCGTGCCGCTCCCGCCCGGCATCGGCTGCCCCGCGGACGCCGGCCGGGTGGAGCACAGGCTGCTGGCCCGCCTCGCCGACGACCTCAGCGGGCGCGAGCGGCCCGTCGTCCTCGTGCTCGACGACTCCGACCGGATGACCTCCGCGCCGATCGCCGAACAGCTGGAGTTCGTCCTGCACCACGCCGGACCGGGCCTGCGCCTGATACTCGTCTCGCGCACCGAGCCGCTGCTGCCGCTGCACCGCTACCGGGCGGCCGGAGCCGTCACCGAGATCCGGGACGCCGAGCTGGCCTTCACCGAGGAGGAGGCCGCCGCGCTCCTGGAACTGCACGGACTACGGCTTCCCGCGGAGGCCACCCGCGCCCTGGTGGAGCGCACCGGGGGCTGGGCCGCCGGGCTGCGCCTGAGCGCCCTGGCCGCGGAGCGGAGCCCGGACCCCGAGAGGTACCTGAAGGACTTCGAGGCGGGCCGCAGCACGATCGCCGACTTCCTGCTCGCCGAGGTGCTCAAGCGGCAGACGGCCCGCACGCAGGATCTTCTGCTGCGGGTCAGCGTCACGGACCGTTTCTGCCCCGCTCTGGCCGCCGAGCTGACCGGCCACGGCGGTGCGGAGCCGATCCTCGCCGCGCTGCACGGCCAGAACGCGTTCGTGGAGGACCTGGAACAGTCCTGGTACCGCCTGCACCCCCTGTTCGGGGAGATCCTCCGGGCTCATCTGCGGGCCGGCTCGCCCGGGCTCGAACCGGAACTCCACCGGCGTGCCGCGCGGTGGCTGCGGGCCTGCGGCCTCATCCCCGAGGCGCTGGCGCACGGCGCCGCCGCGGGCGACTGGGACTTCACCGCCCGGGCCCTCGTCGACGACCTGGCGATCGGCCAGCTGCTCGGCGGACTGCGCGCGGACGGCCTCACCGAGCTGTTCTCACCGATGGGACCCGAGGTCACGAGCGCGGCGGCGGACCTGGTGCGCGCCGCCCGTGACCTGTCCGAGCGCGAGGTGGACCGGGGCCTGGCCCATCTGCGCCGGGCCGAGGAGCACCTCGCCGCACAACGGCCCGACGCCGGGCGACGACCCGACGCCGCGCAACCGCCCGACGCCGCGCTCCGGCTGAGCTGTCTGCTGCTCCAGACCCTGGGGGCCCGGCTGTCCGGGGCGCCCGGCACGGCCGAGCGGGCCGTGGCAGCCGCCGAGGACCTGCGGGGCGAGGTCTCCGCCCGGCTGCTGGAGAAACACCCCGAACTCACCGCCCTCCTGCTGACCCACCTGGGATCGGCCCGGCTGTGGGCCGGCCGCTTCGACGACGCGCGTGCCGCGCTGTCCGAGGTGGCCTCGGGCCCGGGCGGGGCGGCGACCGCCCTGCCCCGGGAGGACTCCCTCGGACAGCTGGCCCTGATCGACTACCTCGACGGCCGGCTCTGCCGGGCCGAGCGCACCGCGCTGGCGGCCCTGACCGGGACGGAGACGTCCGGCGCGGGCCGCTCCCGCTCGGCCGGCGAGGGCCTCGGCCGGCTGGTGCTGGCGGCCGTGGCCGTGGACCGCGGCGAACTCGGGCGGGCCCAGACCCTGCTGGACGAGGCGGCCGACCGCGGTTCGCCGCGCGATCCGGTGACGGCCACCAGCCGGTCCCTCGCGACGGCGGGGCTGCTGCTGGCCCGGGACGAGCCCGTGGCCGCCGCGGCGGCGGCCGTCCCCACCGTGCCGGCCCTCGTGGCCTCCCCCTGGGCGGAGGTCCGGACCGCGCTGATCGCCTCCGCGGCCCATCTGGCCGAGGGCCGCGCGGACAGTGCCGTCAAGGTCCTCGACGGCGTCTCCTGCGCCGGTGAGCCCGCGTACGCGGCCGACATCGCCTGGGCCCAGCTCGCCGCCGGGAACCGCGAGGCGGCCATCGGCCTGCTCGACCAGGCCGGGACCGGCGGCCGTACCGGCCCGCGGACGGCCGTCCGGGCCGCGCTGGTGCGCGCCCGGGACGCCGAGGAGGCGGGGGACACCGCCACCGCCCGCAAGCAGCTCGCCCACGCCCTCCTGAAGGCCCGGCGGGAGCGGCTGCGGCGGCCCTTCCTCGACGCCGGGCCCGGTATCCGGCGCCTGCTGGACTCGCCGTCCCTCCAGGGGCTGGCCGCGGGCTGGCTCACGCCGGACGGCTCCGGCCCGCGGGACGGCCCGGGACCGGGCGCGTACGCCCCGTCCCTCGTCGTGGAGGAACTGAGCGGGCGCGAACGCGAGGTCGTGGGCGGGCTGGCCGACATGATGTCCACGGAGGAGATCGCCGCCCACCTGTACGTCTCCGTCAACACGGTGAAGACCCACCTCAAGAGCGCCTACCGCAAACTCGGGGTGAACGGACGCGCCGACGCGGTACGCCGGGCCCGCGAGCACGGGCAGATCTGACCGTCCGCCGAACGGGGCCGTCCGCGGCCGGCGCGACCGCGTGGCCGGTGTGGCGGCGCCACGGAGTGCACACGAAAGGCGACGCCGATGTCCTCGACCGACCGGGCCACGGCCCCCGAACGCCGGACCGGGCGCCGCTCCCACGCCGACTACACGGGCGCCGTGTACGGGTCGATGCTCGCCGCGTCCGTGGTGATCGGCGCCTCGGGCCTGGGTGAGTTCCCGCGGCTGGAGCTGGTGCTCCTGCTGCTGGTCACCGGCCTGGTCTTCTGGGTCGGGCACGTCCACGCCCACCTGTTCGGGGCCCGCCTCGCGCAACGCTCACTGGACCGGCCGACCGTGCTGCGGGTGTGCCGCGAGGAGTGGCCGATCGTCGAGGCGGCCGTCCCGCCGGCCGTCGCGGTGGCCGTCAGCCCGCTGTTCGGCCTGGGCGTGCAGGGCGCGGGCTGGCTGGCGGTCGGGGTGGCCGTGGCCGGTCAGGTGGGCTGGTCCGCGGTCGGCGCGCGGCGGGCGGGGGCGTCCTGGCGTCTGGTGACGGCCGCCGCGGCGGTCAATCTGCTGCTCGGTCTGGCGATCATCTCGTTCAAGATCGTGGTCACCCACTGATCCGGCGCACCGGCCCCGGCGGGCGGGTCACCTGCGCCGGGTGAGGCCCCACGCGGCCGGACGGAGCAGGATCACGAGGAGACCGCAACCGGCCCGCGGCGGGAGAAGGCCACATGCGCTACGAGATCCGTGTCGATGGACACCTGTCGGAGACCATGGCCCAGGCCTTCCCGGAACTCGAGCGGGTGCTGATGTCCGGGCAGACGGTCCTGTTCGGTCCCGTCATCGACGAGGCACACCTCTACGGGCTGCTCAACCGCTGCCAGTCGCTCGGACTGCGGGTCGTGGAGATGCGGCAACTGCCGGAGTGAACGGCGCCGCGGCCCGGCACTCCCCTTCTGGCCGTCCCGTCCGTCCACGGCTCACCCCCACCCCTGCCGGGCCGCACCGCGAGGATCACCCGCGGTGGGTGATCCGGCGCAGCGTCGCCCCGGCCACGCTGTTGAGCAGAGGGGCCGTGTGCCGTCCCGCCGGGGATCCGCGGACGGTCCGGCCACGGACACGCGAGGAGGAGCCATGACCGAGTCGCGTGGACAGACGCCGCGGACCGGACAGCCGTATCCGTCCGGCGGGACGGCCACCGGCCCCACCGAGACCATGACGGTGATCGCCCGCTCCTGGACCTGGACCCTGGGAGCGGCGCTCGTCACGCTCGTACCGGGCGTGCTGATCCTCGTCTGGCCGGACGAGACGCTGCATGTCCTGGCGGTCATCATCGGGCTCTGCCTGCTGCTCAACGGCGCGTTCCGGTTCGTGACGGCGTTCGCGCGGGAGGAGCACGGGGAACGGCTTCCCGGGCTGCTGGCCGCGGTGCTGTACGTCCTGGCCGGAGTGCTCTGCCTGCGCAACCCGATGCAGACCATCGCCGCCCTGTCGCTGATCGTCGGGCTGGTCTGGCTGGCGTCCGGCGTCCTCACGCTCTACACGGCGATCGCCGTCCGGGAGCTGCCGCACCGGGGTGTCGTCCTGGGTGCCGCGCTGCTCGGCATCGTCGCCGGGATCGTGGTGCTGGCGCTGCCCGCCGAGTCGGCGCGGGCGCTGACCCGGCTGCTCGGTCTGTGGCTCGTGCTGCTGGGCCTGGTCGAGCTGGGCGTCGCCTTCGCCTGGCGGGCCGCCCTGCGCAGGAGCGGCGGCACCCTGCCGGGCGGGCCCGGCCCCACGGCCTGACCCCCGCGGACACCCTCACCCGCTCCGGGTGAGGACGCGACCCGATCGCCGTGTGCACGCTGAAAGCCGCAGAAGCCGGCTCGGCGAACCGTACGTGCCGGCGCCCCGGACGGAGGAGAGACATGAGCGCGCAGAACTACCTCGCGTACGACTATCCGCTGCTGAGCGCCTTCTGGACCATGCTGGTGTTCTTCCTGTGGATCCTGTGGTTCGTCCTGCTGTTCCGGATCATCGTCGACATCTTTCGCGACGACGACATGAACGGCTGGGCCAAGGCCGGCTGGACGCTGTTCGTCGTCGTGCTGCCCTTCCTGGGCGTCTTCGTCTACCTGATCGCCCGCGGCAAGGGCATGGGCAAGCGGGAGATGGCGGAAGCGCGCGCCCGGCAGGAGGCGCTCGACTCCTACGTACGCCAGACCGCGCAGTCCGGTGAGGCAGGGCCCAGCCACGCCGACGAACTCGGCAAGCTGTCCGAGATGCGCTCCCGCGGCGACATCACCGACGACGAGTTCCGCAAGGCCAAGGAGCTGGTCCTCACCGGCGCCGGCCCGGCCCGTCCCTCCGACACCGTGCCCACCGCCTCCGGGCGCTGAGCGGCGCCCACGACAACGAATCGAGGACTCCGTATGACCGCCACACATCCCACCCGTGCCCACACGCGCTCCGCCAAGCAGGCGTGGGCGGGCGGCCTGACATCCTTCGCCGGGGTCATGCTGTCGATCGCCGGACTGCTCGGTGTGTTCCGGGGCATCATGGCGATCGCCCACGACGACGTCTTCGTCTCGGCACCCAACTACGTCTTCAAGTTCAACCTCACCAGCTGGGGCTGGATCCACCTGGTCCTGGGCGTGATCGCGGTGATCGTGGGCTTCGGCCTGCTGGGACGGGCGACATGGGCACGCGTGTCCGGCGTGGTCATCGCCGGGCTGGTCATCATCGCCAACTTCCTCTCGCTGCCGTACTACCCGCTGTGGTCGATCGTGCTGATCGCGCTCTCCGGGTTCATCATCTGGGCCCTCTGCGTGCTCGAGGACGACGACCTCGCCGCGAATCCGTAGCGGGGACGGGGAGGAGACGCGATGGACAGGTATCCGCCCATAGCGGAGCACGGGCTGGTGGGTGACCTCCAGACGGCGGCTCTGGTGTCGTCCGGGGGAACCGTCGACTGGTGGTGCCCCCCCGCTTCGACTCGCCCAGCGTCTTCGCCTCGCTGCTGGACTGCGAGCGCGGCGGGCACTGCCGGCTCGCCGCGGAGGGCCTCGACGGCAGCGTGTCGGTCCGGCAGCTGTACCTGTCCGACACGGCGATCCTGATCACCCGGTTCATGGGGCCGGGCGGAGTCGGCGAGGTCGCCGACTTCATGCCCCCCGTCGACTCCCCGGCACCCACCGACCGGCACCGCCTGATCAGGGTCGCCCGGGTCCTGCGCGGCAGCCTGCCCTTCACCTTCGCGTGCAGGCCGCGCTTCGACTACGGGCGGGCCCCGCACACGCTCGGCGTCACCGACGACCACCAGGCCGTCCTGCGCGGCCCGGGCACCGACCTGCACGTCCAGTCCACCCCCGGGGCCGCCCTGCGCGCCGACGGCGCGGACGTCACCGCACGCTTCACCCTCGGCGCGGGACAGGCCGTCGCCTTCGTGCTGACCAGCGCGGCCGGCGACGCCCCCGCTCCGCACGCCCCCGCGCTGCCCGAGATCGCCGAGGACATCGAGAAGTGCCGCCTGTTCTGGCTGTCCTGGCTGCGCTCCAGCACCTACCACGGGCGCTGGCAGGACATGGTGAACCGGTCGGCCATCACCCTCAAACTGCTCACCTACGCGCCGACGGGGGCGCCCATCGCCGCCGCCACCATGGGACTGCCCGAGCAGGTCGGCGGGGAGCGCAACTGGGACTACCGCTACACCTGGGTACGGGACGGCTCACTGTCCGTGGGCGCCCTGACCGACCTGGGATTCAAGGCGGAGGCGTACGCCTTCCGGCGCTGGCTGCGCGACCGCGTCGAGGCCGGCGGCACCGCCTCGGGCGACCCCTTGCAGATCATGTACCGCGTGGACGGCGACCCCCACCTGGGCGAGGAGGCCCTCGACCACCTGGAGGGCTACCGGGGGTCACGGCCGGTACGGGCGGGCAACGCGGCCGTCGACCAGCTCCAGCTGGACATCTACGGCGAGGCCTCGGACGCCCTGTCGGTCGGCGGCGACATCGGCGCGGTCCGCGGCTGGAAGGCGCTGAGCGGCGTACTGGACTGGCTGGCCGACAACTGGGACCGGCCGGACGAGGGTATCTGGGAGACCCGGGGCGGCCGGCAGGACTTCACCTACAGCCGGCTGATGACCTGGGTCGCCTTCGACCGGGGCATACGGGCCGCCACCGACTTCTCCCGCCCCGCCGACACCGCCCGCTGGACGGCCGTCCGGGACGCGGTCTTCCACCAGATCATCGAACGGGGCTGGCACGACAAGCGGCAGGCCTTCGTCCAGCACTTCGACACCGACGTCCTGGACGCCTCGCTGCTGCTGATGCCCCGGGTCGGGTTCCTGTCCCCGCGCGACCCCGACTGGATCAGCACCCTCGACGCCATGGACGGGGAACTGGTCAGCGACAGTCTGGTCTACCGGTACGACCCGGCGGCCTCGCCCGACGGACTGCGCGGCTCCGAGGGCACGTTCAACCTGTGCAGCTTCTTCTACGTCGAGGCCCTCGCCCGCAGCGGCCGGCTCCACCAGGCCCGGTACGCCTTCGACAAGATGCTCACCTACGCCAACCACGTCGGCCTGTTCGCCGAGGAGATCGGTCCGTCGGGGGAGCAGCTCGGCAACTTCCCGCAGGCGTTCACGCATCTCGCCCTGGTCACCGCCGCCATGGCCCTCGACGAGGAACTGGGCCGGGCCACGACGGACGCCGGCACCGGCACGGCCCGGCATCCCGCCATCCAGGGCCTCACGGTACCCACCGGGGCCACGGGGGAGGGGACCACGGGATGACTGACGGGACCGGTCGGACACAGCCGCCGCCGGAGCAGCGGCGGATACTCGCCGCGCTGGCCCTCGCCCAGTTCATCTGTAGCTTCGCCGGCTCCAACATGAACGTGATGATCAACGACATCAGCAAGGACCTCGACACCAGCGTCCAGGGCGTCCAGGTGGCCATCACCGTCTTCCTGCTGGTGATGGCCGCGCTGATGATCCCCGGCGGCAAACTGACCGACCGCTACGGCCGCAAGCGCTGCTTCGTCACCGGACTCCTGGTCTACGGCGTCGGCGCGCTGCTGAGCGCGGTGTCCCCGGGGCTCGGTGTCCTCATCCTGGGCAACTCCGTCCTGGAGGGCGTCGGCACGGCCCTGCTCATCCCGCCCGTCTACATCCTCACCACGCTGCTCCACCGGGACCTGACCTCCCGCGCCCGCGCGTTCGGGATCATCATGGCGCTGGGCGGCATCGGGGCCGCGGCCGGACCGCTGATCGGCGGGCTCATCACCACCGGCATCAGCTGGCGCGCCGCCTTCGTGTTCCAGGCGCTGGTCATCGCGGTGATCGTCTGGCTCAGCCGCCGTATCGAGGACCCCCTGCCCCCGGACCCCACCCGTTCCTTCGACACCTTCGGAGCGGTCCTGTCCGCGACGGGCCTGGTCCTGGTCGTCATGGGCATCCTGGCGGCGGACAACAACCTCTGGCTGATGATCGTCCTGATCGTCCTCGGCGTCCTCGTCCTCGCCTGGTTCCTCCGCTCGTCCGGCGCCAAGGAACGGGCCGGCAAGGAACCGCTGCTCTCGCTCGGCCTGTTCCGCAATCGCACCTCCAACCTCGGACTGATCACGCAGAACGCCCAGTGGCTGCTGCTCATGGGCACGTCGTTCACGGTGGCCGCCTACCTCCAGGTGGTGCGCGGCTACGACGCCGTCCAGACCGGCGTGATCTTCACGGCGGCCACGCTCGGGCTGCTCGTGACGTCGCTGTCCGCCGAGGCGCTGGCGCGGCGGCGGTCCCAGCGGACGCTGATCACGACCGGCTTCGTGGTCGCCGTCGCGGGCGTGGGGATACTGGTCGGCCTGGCCGGCAGTTTCTCCACGGCCTGGGCGTTCGTGCCCGGACTGCTCCTCGTCGGGCTCGGCCTGGGCCTGATGCTGACGCCGTCGGTGAACGTCGTCCAGTCGAGCTTCCCGGAGGAGCGGCAGGGCGAGATCTCCGGCCTGTCCCGCAGCGTGTCCAACCTCGGCTCGTCCTTCGGTACGGCGATCGCCGGCACCATCCTCGTCGCGGGACTCAGCAAGGGCGCCTACGCCGTCGCAATGATCACGCTCGCGGTGATCGGCCTCGGCGGCCTCGCGGCCGGGGCCCTGCTCCCGCGGATCCCGTCCCCGGCCCCGGCCCACGGCACCCCGGCCGGCGCACCGGGGACCCGGCCATAGGGTCGGATCCGGTTCTGGCCGCCGCCGACGTACAGACCGGCTCCCGGACGAGGGCTGCCTGCCCCCGGCACAGGGTTGCTGCTTCGTGGCCGGCTGCGCGTCCTGCCGGCATGCGCTTCTCCGTGAACATCCCGAATTCCGGTGAGTTCGCCGACCCCTGGACGAGGGACTCCAGTTGGTGGGCCGCTTCTGGTCCGGTGAGCCGGTGAACCACCACGGTCGGCACTACGAGGCCCGGGACGTGGCGCTGCTGCCCGCCAGTGTGCAACGGCCCCGCCCGCCGGTGTGGACCGGCGGGTTCTGGCCGCGTCGTGCGCCCATGCGGCGGGCAGCGCGGTGGGACGGCGCGGCGCCCCTGTTCGAGACGGCCTCGCACGGTCAGGTGCCGGCCGTGGCGGAGGTACGCGACCTGGTCGGCTATGTACGCGAACACCGCACAGCCGGGAACGAGCGCCCCTTCGAGATCGTGCTCGGCGGTGCCACGCCCCCGGACGCGGCGAAGGCCGGAGACGTGACCGGTCCCCTGCGCGACGCCGGTGCCACCTGGAGGGACGAGCGACAGATCCAGACGGGCCCCGACCTGGACCGCCTTCCCCCGGTGCTGCGCCGCGTCGAGGCGGGGCCGCCGGTGGTCCGACCGGCCGTGCGACGCTGTGCCGGGTTTCGCCGCGAGCCCGTCCTAGTCGGTCCGGAAGGAGTCCGGGGTCATCTCCTCGGCGTTGCGCTGCTGCGGGATCACCACCGCGCCCTGCTGGAGGGACACCGTGCGGGTGGGAGCCGGGATGCGGATGCCCTCCTCGCGGTAGCGGCGGTGCAGGCGCTTGATGAACTCGTGCTTGATCCGGTACTGGTCGCTGAACTCGCCCACGCCGAGGATCACCGTGAAACCGATCCGGGAGTCGCCGAAGGTGTGGAAGCGGACGGCGGGTTCATGGTCGGGGACCGCGCCCGTGACGTCCGTCATGACCTCCGAGACCACCTCCGCGGTGACCCGCTCGACGTGCTCCAGGTCGGAGTCGTAGCCCACGCCCACCTGCACCAGGACGGTCAGTCCCTGCTCGGGGCGGGTGTAGTTGGTCATGTTGGCCTTGGCGAGCTGGCCGTTGGGGATGACCACCAGGTTGTTGGAGAGCTGGCGGACCGTCGTCTGACGCCAGTTGATGTCGACGACGTAACCCTCCTCACCGCTGCTCAGCCGGATGTAGTCGCCCGGCTGGACGGTCCTGGAGGCGAGGATGTGGACGCCCGCGAAGAGGTTGGCGAGCGTGTCCTGCAAGGCCAGGGCCACGGCCAGACCGCCCACACCCAGGGCGGTGAGCAGGGGCGCTATCGAGATGCCGAGGGTCTGGAGGACGATCAGGAAACCGATCGCCAGGACCAGCACCCGGGTGATGTTGACGAAGATCGTCGCCGAGCCCGCCACGCCCGAGCGGGACTGGGTGACCGTACGCACCAGGCCGGCGATGACCCGGGCCGCGGAGAACGTCACCACGGCGATCAGCCACACCTGGAGCCACTGGTCGGCATGGTGCTGGACGGCTCCGGTGAGCGGCAGCACCGCCGCTGCCGCCGCCGCGCCGCCCGCGATCGCCGCCCACGGCACGACCGAGCGCAGCGCGTCCACGATGACGTCGTCTCCGCTCCAGCGGGTCCGCTTGGCGTGCCCCCCGAGCCAGTGCAGCAGGGTGCGCGACAGGAAGGCGAGCAGCAGGCCCGCTCCCAGGGCGATTCCGGCGAGGACGAGGTCGTCCAGGGTCGGCGTGCGGTTCACCGGTCACCTCCCGGGCACGGAACCGCTACGGAAGGCCTGCGGGGAAGTCTCGTCACGTTGCCACCTGCTCGATGTCCGGGATGTGCGACCGCGCCGGCCCCGGAACTCCGGTGACCGGCGCGTTCGTTCATCCTGCCGTATCCGGTGCGCGTGTTCCGTACCGGGACCGGCGCTCACCGGACAGCCGGCTCAGACGATGCCCTCGGCCAGGTCGGCCTGTTCGCGGTCGCTGCCGTAGGAGGCCGTCGAGGGCGTGCCGTACGACCGGCGGGCGACGTACCACCAGACGCTGGCGAGGACCAGGACCACGGCGAGCGCCACCGACGCGTAGTTCATCGTGTCGACGTTCACCGGTGACGACTGCGGCAGGCAGAACAGGATGGTCACGCACGCCACCCACACGACCGCCACCCAGCCGACCGGTCTGCTCCAGCGGCCCAGGTGCCACGGCCCCCGCTGGAACCGGTCGCCCGCGCGCAGCCGCAGGTAGACGGGGATCGCGTAGGCCGGGGTGATGCCGATGACGTTGATGGCGGTCACCGCGTTGTACGCCGTCGCCGAGTACAGCGACGGCAGGGCGAGGACGCAGGCCACGGCCACGGACAGCCAGACCGCGGCGACCGGGGTCTGGGTGCGGTCGCTCACCTTGCGCCACAGGTGCGAGCCGGGCAGCGCCCCGTCCCGGCTGAACGCGAACACCATCCGGCTGGCCGCGGCGACCTCGGCGTTCCCGCAGAACAGCTGGGCGACGATCACCACGAGCAGCAGCGCGCAGGCGCCCCCGGTGCCGAGACCGTCGAGCAGGATCTGGGCGGGCGGCACACCGGTGTCCGTGGTGCGCGTGGCGTCGTAGTCCTGGATGGCGAAGGTCAGCCCGGCCAGCAGGGCGAAGCCGGCGAGCCAGGAGACCCAGATGGCCCGGACGATCCCGCGGGACGCGGCCACCGAGGCGTGCGAGGTCTCCTCCGACAGGTGGGCGGAGGCGTCGTATCCGGAGAAGGTGTACTGCGCGAGCAGCAGGCCGATCGCCGCCACGTACAGGGGGTTGTGCCAGCCGGTCTCGTTGACGAACTTCGTGAACACGAAGGACGCCGACCGGTGGTGGTCGGGGACGACCGCCAGCGCGCCGACGATCAGCGCGACACCCGCCAGGTGCCACCACACGCTGACCGAGTTGAGCACACTGACCAGGCGGACACCGAACAGGTTCAGCACCGCGTGCAGCAGCAGGATCACGCAGAAGATCAGCATGGTCCTGCCGGGCGTCGGCTCGAAGCCCCACTGGAGGTTGGCGAACGCGCCGGTGAACAGGGCGGCGCCGTAGTCGATGCCGGCGATCGCGCCGAGCAGCCCCAGCAGGTTCAGCCAGCCGGTGTACCAGCCCCAGCGCCGGCCGCCGAGCCGGTCGGCCATGTAGTACAGGGCGCCCGAGGTCGGGTAGGCGCTGGTGACCTCGGCGAGCGCCAGCCCGACGCACAGCACGAACACGCCGACGCCGGCCCAGCCCCACAGCATCACGGCGGGGCCGCCGGTGTTCAGGCCGAAGCCGTACAGGGTCATGCAGCCGGACAGGATCGAGATCACCGAGAAGCTGATCGCGAAGTTGCCGAAACCGCCCATGCGGCGGGCCAGCACCGGCCGGTAGCCGAGTTCACGCAGGCGCTGCTCCTCGTCCTGCTGCGGCAGGCCCTTGGCGGGGGCGGACGAGGAATCGGGGATGGGGGACACGCGGGGACCTCCGGGATCAACAGGTTGTCGAACAGGGCACGTTCAGGGGGGTGAGCGGGGATTTCCTGGTGCGGGGAGTTCCGGGGCGGTGCGGGGTGGGGCGTCGGTTCCGGGGGTGCCGGGCCGGTCATCCGGGGTTGCCGTTCCGGTCAGGGGCGGGGGCCGTCCACGGCGGCCCGGCAGCGGTCCCGGGCCTGGACGAAGACCTCCACGGCACGCTCCCGGTCCGGGGTGCGGTACATCCACGGCGGGGGCGTGAAGTACGGCCCGATCGCCTCGAACACCCGCGCGGCCTCCGCGAACTGGAGGGAACCCCACAGGGCGTGCGCCAGATGGTTGAGGTCGGACAGCGAGCGTTCGGCGGGCTCGGTGTGCTCGAACCAGGTGTGCAGGGCGCGCCGTGCCTCGCGGGCCGCCTCGTCCACCACCCAGTGCAGGTCCAGCGCCGCGTCGTGGCCGCTGTCCCGGCGGTAGCGCTCGACCCGCACGTACAGCGGCAGCAGATGCGCCGCGGCACCGGGCGGAGCCTGCCCGGCGGCCCACTGCGCGTACCCGGCGGCCTCCGCCAGCCGGCCCGAACCGCCGCGCACGTAAAGGAACTGGAGCATCCGGTGGTGCGCCTCGCGGTTGTCCGGGTCGCGGCTGCGGGCCTCGGCCAGCAGCCCCCAGGGCCCCGGCGGCAGCATCGGCTCCGGCGCGGCGGCCCGGTGCTCCTCCCAGCGCTGCTCCGGGTCCAGCTGGGCCAGCGCCAGCAGACACACCCAGGGCACGGGGTCCCGTGGGGCGGTGGCCGTGGCGGACTGGGCGGCGTCCCACGCCTCGATCCACAACTCGTGGGTACGGCGGTGCCGTTCGCGCCGGGCCCGCAGCGCCCGCTCCACCAGGACCCGGGCGTGCATCACCGCGGCGTGCACGTTCCCCGGCTCCTCGGCGAGCCAGGCCCGCACCACGTCGGTGCCGGCCGCGGCCGCCGCGAGGATCTGGGTGCGCTGGGTCCACCGCCACCACTGCGTGGTGTCCCCGAGCAGGGAGCGCATGGCCATCCAGCGGCCGGTGCGCAGATCCTGGAGGGCGGCGCGCAGCGCCTGGTCGGGGCCGGCGGGATCGTAGGAGGGGCGGACTCCGTCTCTGGCCATCAGCCGCCGGCCCCTTGCCACTGGCACGCGGGCGTGGTGGCGGGGTGACGTAGCAACAGCCCTCCCCTGGGCGGTCATGAAGATCTCGCATGTGGTCGGCGGTCACTATAGAGGCGCGGGTTCCCGCCGAACCATTATTGCCAACTCAACCATTGAACAGATCAGTTGGACGAATCCGTAAACCCTTGACGCCGCCCCCCGTGCGACGGCAGGCTGAAGCGGTGATCTTCAGTGCCGCGGCGGAGGGCGGGCGATGACGGGGCCGGTGCTCGCCGTCGACCAGGGCACCTCCGGCACCAAGGCGCTCGTCGTCTGCCCCGAACGCGGTGTCCTCGGCACCGGATTCGCCGAGGTCCGCCCCCGGTACCTGCCCGGCGGCCTGGTCGAGGTGGACCCGGCCGGGCTGTACGACTCCGTGGTCGAAGCCGGCCGCCGCGCGCTCGCCGAGGCCGGTGAGGACGTCGTCGCGCTCGGCCTCGCCAACCAGGGCGAGACCGTCCTCGCCTGGGACCCCGCCACCGGCCGTCCGCTCACCGACGCCCTGGTGTGGCAGGACCGGCGCGCCGAGACCGTCTGTGCCGGACTGACCGCGCACGCGGACGAGCTGCGGCAGCTGACCGGCCTGCCCCTCGACCCCTACTTCGCCGCACCCAAAATGGCCTGGATCCGCCGTCACCTCACCCGTGAGGGCGTCGTCACCACCTCCGACGCCTGGCTGATCCACCGCCTCACCGGCGCCTTCGTCACCGACGCCGCCACCGCCGGCCGCACCCAGCTGCTGGACCTGGACGGCGTCACCTGGTCCCCGCGCGCCCTCGACCTGTACGGGCTGGCCGGCGAACGCCTGCCCGAGGTGACCGACGCCGCGCAACCCGTCGGCACGACACGGGCGTTCGGCCCCGAGATCCCGCTGACCGGCCTCGCCGTCGACCAGCAGGCCGCCCTGCTCGCCCAGCGCGTCACCGGGCCCGGCGCCGCCAAGTGCACCTACGGCACCGGCGCGTTCCTCCTCGCCCACACCGGCGACCGCCCCCGGCGCGGCGCCTCGGGCCTGGTCAGCTGCGTGGCCTGGCGGCTCGCCGGACACACCAGCTACTGCCTGGACGGCCAGGTGTACACGGCCGCCTCCGCCGTCCGCTGGCTCACCGACCTCGGCGTCCTCTCCTGCGCCGCCGACCTCGACCCGGTCGGCGGCAGCGTCCCCGACAGCGGCGGGGTCACCTTCGTCCCGGCCCTCGCCGGACTCGCCGCCCCCTGGTGGCGCGGCGACCTGCGCGGCTCCCTGACCGGCCTCGGCCTCGACACCACCCCCGGGCACCTGGTGCGCGCCCTGTGCGAGGGCATCGCCGCCCAGGTCGCCGAACTCGCCGAGGCCGCCGCCACCGACCTCGGCACCCCGCTGGACACCCTCCGCGTCGACGGCGGCCTGACCCGCTCCACGCTCCTCATGCAGGCCCAGGCCGACCTGCTCCAGCGCCCCGTCGAGGTGTCCGCGCTGCCCGACGCCACCGCGCTCGGCGCCGCCGCCCTCGCCCGCCTCGGCGCGGACCCCGCACTGAGCGTCGAGGACGCCCTGCCCGACTGGAAACCCGCCACCGTGTACGAGCCCCGCATCCCGGCCGACCGGGCCGCCGAACGCCGCGCCCGCTTCCGCGGCGCCGTCGCGGCCCTCCTCGGCCCGTGACCGTCACCGCGGACGGCCCGCTGCCGTCGACGCCGTACGACGTGGCGATCGTCGGCGCCGGCGTCGTCGGCTGCGCCATCGCCCGCGAACTCGCCCGCCACCCCCGCCTGCGCATCGCCCTCGTCGAGGCCCAGGACGACGTCGGCCAGGGCACCTCCAAGGCCAACACGGCCATCCTGCACACCGGTTTCGACGCCACCCCCGGCACCCTGGAGGCCCGCCTGGTCCGCGAGGGCTACGGGCGGCTCGGCGCCTACGCCGCCGAGACCGGCATCCCCGTCGAACGGGTCGGCGCGCTGCTGGTCGCCTGGGACGAGGAGCAACTGGCCGCGCTGCCCCGGCTCGCCGCGAAGGCCGAGCGCAACGCCTGCCCCGACCTCGCGCTGCTGGGTCCCGGCGAGCTGTACGCCCGCGAACCCCATCTCGGCCCCGGCGCGCTCGGCGCCCTGCACATCCCCGGCGAGAGCGTCATCTGCCCCTGGACGACCACCCTCGCCTACGCCACCCAGGCCGTCGGCGCCGGAGCCGACCTGCACCTCAACGCCGGCGTACGCGACGCGCGGTGGGCAGCGGACGGGCACCGGCTGACCACCACCAGGGGCACCCTGCGCGCCCGCCACCTGGTCAACGCGGCCGGACTGCACGCCGACACCCTGGACCGCCGGCTCGGCCACCAGGACTTCACCGTCACCCCGCGCCGCGGCCAGCTCCTGGTGTTCGACAAGCTCGCCCGCCCCCTCGTCCGGCACATCCTGCTGCCCGTCCCCACCGCCCTCGGCAAGGGCGTCCTGGTCGCCCCCACCGTCCACGGCAACGTCCTCCTCGGCCCCACCGCCGAGGACCTGCGCGACAAAAGGGCCACCGGGTCCACCGCCGACGGGCTCGCCACGCTGCGCGACCAGGGCCGGCGCATCCTGCCCGCCCTCCTCGACGAGGAGGTCACCGCCGTCTACGCCGGACTGCGGGCGGCCACCGGGCACGAGGACTACCGGATCACCAGCCACCCCGGGCAGGCGTACGTCACCGTCGGCGGCATCCGCTCCACCGGCCTCACCGCGTCCCTGGCCATCGCCGCCCACGTCACCGGCCTGCTCACCGACGCCGGCCTCGACCCCGGCCCGGTACGCGAACCGGACGCGGTCGCCCTGCCCCAGCTCGGCGAGGCCTTCCCCCGCCCCTACCAGCGGCCCGGCCTCATCGCCGCGGACCCCGAGTACGGCATCCTCGTCTGCCACTGCGAGCGCGTCTCCCGCGGCGAGATCCGCGACGCCCTCGCCGGGCCGCTCCCGCCCCGCAGCCTGGAGGGCCTGCGCCGCCGCACCCGGGCCCGGGCGGGCCGCTGCCAGGGCTTCTACTGCGGGGCGGCGGTGCGCGAGCTGTTCGAGCGGGGGACGGACGGCGGAAGGAACCGGCCATGACGACAGCGCGCCGCGTCGACGTCCTCGTCGTCGGAGCGGGCCCCGCCGGGCTCGCCGCCGCGGCGCGGCTGGCCGTGGCCGGCGCCGGACGCGTGGAGGTGCTGGAACGTGAGGCGTCGCCCGGCGGAGTCCCCCGCCACTGCGCGCACGGCGGCTTCGGCACCTGGACGCATCCGCTGACCGGCCCCCGCTACGCCCGCCTGCTCACCGAGGCCGCCGAACGAGCGGGCGCCACGGTCCGCACCCGGACGACCGCGCTGGACTGGGCGCCCGAGGGCCCGGCGCTCCATGCCGTCGGTCCCGGCGGG
This sequence comes from Streptomyces sp. NPDC006309, assembly GCF_040613095.1. Taxonomy (NCBI): domain Bacteria; kingdom Bacillati; phylum Actinomycetota; class Actinomycetes; order Kitasatosporales; family Streptomycetaceae; genus Streptomyces; species Streptomyces sp. NPDC006309. Next base: position 222,179 of record NZ_JBEXRO010000008.1, read on the forward strand.
CACGAGATCATCGAGGCGCGGGCGGTCGTCCTGGCCACCGGAGCCCGCGAACGCCCGCGCCCCGCCCGGCTGGTGCCCGGCACCCGCCCCGCCGGCGTCTACACCACCGGCGAACTCCAGCAGGCCGTCCACCTGTTCGGTCAGCACATCGGCAGCCGCGCGGTCGTCGTCGGCGCCGAGGACGTCTCCTACGCGGCCGTCGGCACCCTGCGCGCCGCCGGCACCGGGGTCGTCGCCCTGGTCACGGAACACCCGCGCGCCGGAACGGGCCGTGCCCGCGCCCAGGCGGCCCGGCTGCTCCACGGCATCCCGCTGCTGACCGGCACCACGGTCGCCGAACTCCTGGGCCACGGGCGGCTGTCCGGCGTCCGCGTCCGCCACCGGGACGGCCGTACGGCGGTACTGCCGTGCGACACCGTCGTGTTCACCGGCGACTTCGTCCCCGACCACGAACTCGCCCGGCGCGGCGGCCTCATCCTCGACCCCGGCACCCGCGGCCCCGCCGTCGGCGGTTCCCTGCACACCTCGCGGCCCGGCGTCCTCGCCGCCGGCAACGTCCTGCACGCCGTGGAGCCCGCCGGCACCGCGGCCCGCGAGGGCGCCCGGGCGGCCGGCGCCGTCCTGGACCTCCTGGCGGGCGCGCCCTGGCCGGACCCGGGCGTACCCGTCACCGTCGAGGCGCCGCTGCGCTGGATCGTCCCCAACCGCGTCACACCGGGCGCCCGGCCCGCCCGCCATGTGCTGCGCACCGGCACCCCGCTGACCCGCCCGGTCCTCCTCGTCCACCAGGACGGCCGCCTGCTGCACCGCGAACGCCCCGGCACCGCCTCACCCCACCGTCCCCTGACCCTCACCGACCGCTGGCACGACCTGGTCGACCCCGGGGGCGGAGAGGTACGGGTCAGCACGGCCCAGGGCTCGTCCGGCGGATCATGGGCCGAGCCAGGGCCGGACCGAGGCGAGGGCCGGCCAGTGCCCTGATCGTGTTGACCGCCCCCGGCAGGCAGTGCTGGAGTCGGCCCGTGGACAACATCCCCGCCAACCGGCGGCTCTGGAACCAGATCAGCAGCTCCTACCAGCACAAGCACGACCCGCGAATCGGCGCCACACCCCGGCTGTGGGGCATGTACTCCATCCCCGACGCGCACCTGCACGCCCTGGGCGACGTCACCGGCAAGCGTGTCCTCGAACTCGGCTGCGGCGCCGGCCAGTGGTCCAGAGCGCTCGCCGCCGAGGGCGCCACCGTGGTCGGGCTCGACCTGTCCGAAGCCCAACTCGCCGCGGCGGCCCGCGCGATGGGAGCGGCCCGCTACCCGCTGGTACAAGGCGCCGCCGAACAACTCCCCTTCGCCGCCGACAGCTTCGACCTGGTGTTCTGCGACTTCGGTGGGCTCAGCTGGGCGCCCCCGCACCTGGCCGTCCCGGAGGCCGCACGCGTCTTGGGCCGAGGCGGGCGCCTGGTGTTCAACGTCGCCAGCCCATGGTTCGAAGCTTGCTACGACGAAGCCGCCGGCCGCGTGACCACGACGCTGCGGCAGGACTACTTCGGGCTGAACACCATCGCCGAGGACGACGGCGCGACCAGCTATCAGCTCACCTACGGCGACTGGGTCAAGGTCCTGTGCGGCGCGGGTCTCATCATCGACGACCTCATCGAGCCGCGGCCCGAACTCGGAACGCCCAACGGCTACAACGAAACCGACCCACCCGACTGGGCACACCGCTGGCCGGCGGAACTGCTCTGGGTAACCCACAAACCGTAGCGGAGCCATAGCCAGAGCCGGATCGAGGCGTCCCAGGGGCGGCGCCTCACGTGTCCGGGAACGTGCCGTGCCGGCCGGAGCCGGAGGCGAAGCGGGCTGCGCCCTGCGTGCCGTGGGCCAGGACGGCCATGCCGTGGTGCAGTTCGGTGCGCAGTGCCGTCTCCTCGTCCCGGCCCTCCTGGTCGAGGACCGACGCGCGGTCGCCGCGCAGGCAGACCTGGGGGAAGCGGGCGATCTGTGCGGCGAGCGTCTCGGCCTCGGCGCGGGCGGTGCCGGCCGGCACCACGCGGTCGGCGAGCCCCATGGCCCGCGCCTCGCGGGCGGGGACCGGGCGGCCCGTGAGAATCATGTCCATGGCCCGGCCGGTCCCGATCAGCCGGGGCAGCCGGACCGTGCCGCCGTCGATCAGCGGCACCCCCCAGCGCCGGCAGAACACCCCGAACACCGCGTCCTCCTCCGCGACCCGCAGATCGCACCACAGGGCGAGTTCCAGGCCGCCCGCGACCGCGTGTCCGGCCACCGCCGCGATCACCGGCTTGGACAGCCGCATCCGCGTCGGCCCCATCGGCCCGTCGCCGTCCTCCGCCACCCGGTTGCCGCGCTCCGTGCCGATCGCCTTCAGGTCCGCGCCCGCACAGAACGTGCCGCCCTCCCCCCACAGCACCGCCACCCGGGCGCCGTCGTCCGCCTCGAACGACCGGAAGGCGACGGCGAGGGCGGCGGCCGTCGGCCCGTCCACCGCGTTGCGGGCCTCCGGCCGGGACAGGACGACCGTGGTGACGTGCTCCTGCCGTTCGACGCGCACCGGCATACGGCAACCTCCTTCTCGGGCCCCCTGCGCTGGCGGGGACGGTGACCTCCCCGTAGCTTCGCGTGGGACGGCCACCGGGCGCACCGGCGCCCCCGGACGTCAGCGCTCCCGGCGTCACCGCCGCTTCCGCGTGAACGCGCCGGCCACCCAGGTCAGGCACCTCGTGCCGGCCGCCGCGAGCGACCTCGGCCAGGAACCGCCGAAAGCGCCCCGCGCCGTCCCGCCGGCGGGTGGCGGGGCCCGCCGGTGCGGGGGCGCCGGCGGGGCTGACAGAGCGCGGCCCTTGACCTCGACGACGCTTGAGGTTCTACGTTCTCTCCCATGAGCATGGAAACCACCGCCTGGACGCAACTGCACAGCGTGATGAACGCGCAGTCCGAGCGTCGCCCCCTCGCCCGCGCCACGCTGCGCCGCATCGCCGCCTTCGCCCGCCCTCACCGTGCCGGCATCGTCCGGTTCGTGCTCCTGGGGGTGGTGACGGCCCTGCTCGCCGTGGCGACCCCCGTGCTCGCCGGCCGCGTCGTCGACGCGATCGTGGCGGGGCACGACTCCCGCACCGTGGTCCGGCTGTCCCTGCTCATCGGCCTCGTCGCCCTCGCCGAGGCGGGGCTCGGCATCCTCGGCCGGCGCCTGTCGTCGACGCTCGGGGAGGGACTCATCCTCGACCTCCGCACGGCCGTGTTCGATCATGTGCAGCGCATGCCCGTCGCGTTCTTCACGCGTACCCGTACGGGCGCACTGGTCAGCCGTCTCAACAACGACGTGATCGGTGCCCAGCGGGCGTTCGCCAACACCCTCTCCGGCGTGGTCAGCAACCTGGTCACCCTGCTGCTCACGCTCGCGGTGATGCTCACCCTGTCCTGGCAGATCACCCTGCTCGCACTGGTGCTGCTCCCGGTGTTCGTGGTGCCCGCCCGCCGCATGGGCCGCCGGATGGCCCGCATGCAGCGGGAGGCGGCGACACTGAACGCGGCCATGGGCACCCGGATGACCGAACGGTTCTCCGCCCCCGGCGCCACCCTGGTCAAGCTGTTCGGCCGCCCGGAGGAGGAGTCGGCCGAGTTCGCGGCCCGCGCCCGCGAGGTCCGTGACATCGGGGTGCGCACGGCCACGGCCCAGTCGGTGTTCATCACCTCCCTCACCCTGGTCTCCGCCCTCGCCCTGGCCCTCGTCTACGGCCTGGGCGGCTGGTTCGCGCTGCGCGGCACCCTGGAGCCCGGCGCGGTGGTCTCCCTCGCCCTGCTGCTGACCCGCCTGTACGCCCCGCTGACCGCGCTCGCCGGGGCCCGGGTCGAGGTGATGAGCGCGCTCGTCAGCTTCGAGCGGGTCTTCGAGGTGCTCGACCTGAAGCCGCTCATCGCGGAGAAGCCGGACGCCCGCGAGGTCCCCGAAGGCCCGGTGGCCGTCGAGTTCGAGGACGTCCGCTTCGCCTACCCGTCCGCCGACCAGGTCTCCCTCGCCTCCCTGGAGGAGGTCGCCGCCCTCGACACCCGGGGCGGCGCCGAGGTCCTGCACGGCGTCTCCTTCCGCGCCGAACCCGGCCAGACCGTCGCCCTAGTCGGCTCCTCAGGCGCCGGCAAGTCGACCATCGCGCAGCTCCTGCCGCGCCTGTACGACGTCGACGCGGGCGCGGTCCGCATCGGCGGCACCGACGTCCGGGACGTGACCGCCGCGTCGCTGCGGGCCACCCTCGGCATGGTCACCCAGGACGGTCACCTCTTCCACGACACCGTCCGCGCCAACCTGCTGCTGGCCCGGCCCGGTGCCACGGACGACGACCTGTGGGACGCCCTCGGCCGTGCCCGCCTCGCCGACGTAGTACGGTCCCTGCCCGACGGCCTGGACACGGTCGTCGGCGAGCGCGGCTACCGGCTCTCCGGCGGCGAACGCCAGCGCATGACCATCGCCCGGCTGCTGCTGGCCCGCCAGCGCGTCGTCATCCTGGACGAGGCCACCGCCCACCTGGACAACACCTCCGAGGCGGCCGTCCAGGAGGCGCTCACCGAGGCCCTGGAGGGCCGCACCGCCGTGGTCATCGCACACCGCCTGTCCACCGTGCGGGCCGCCGATCAGATCCTGGTGGTGGAGGCCGGCCGGATCGCCGAACGGGGCACGCACGAGGAACTGCTGGCGGCGGGCGGCCGGTACGCGGAGCTGCACCGCACCCAGTTCGCCCGGCGGGACGAGACCGTGCCGACGGTCTGAGCGGCCACGGCCCACGGGTACGCCACCTCCCGGGGGTGAGGGGCACCGGACGGGGAAGCCGTGATCGGGTCAAGTGCCCGTGAAAGAGCCCCAATCGGAAGGAACCTCACTGTGTCCAAGGCTGGTATCGGAAGTGCCGTCGCCGCCCTCGTCCTCGCCGCCGGGCTGACCGGCTGCGGCAGCGAGGACGGTGGCGGCAAGGGCGGGGACGCGCAGGCCCGGCCGGGCGCGACCCCGCCCGCCCGGGCCGTCCAGGACGCCTACCGCAGGACGGTGGCCGCGGACACAGCGAAGATCGAGGTCACCAGCAAGGTCGTCGCCGTGGGGCAGGCCGTCACGGCGCACGGCAGCGGCGTGGCCGGCCTGAAGGACGGCACCAGCCGCGTCACGCTGACCTCGCGGGGCGCCACCGTCGAGCAGCGCGTCGTCGACGGCGTGGTCTACCAGAAGCCGTCGGGCGGGAAGCACGCCTCCGTGCCGGGCGGCAAGGCCTGGGCGAAGATCGACCTCAAGCGGCTGGCCGCCCGGGGTGCGGCCGGCCGGTCCCAGGTCAGCGACCCCGCCGAACCGGTCCGCTACCTCAGGAACGTCGGCTCCGAGGACGTCACCCGGGTCGGCACTCAGACCCTCGACGGCACCCGCACCACCCACTACCGCGTCTCCGTCCCCCTCTCCGCGCTCTCCTCCGGCAACGCCGCACAGGAGCGGGAACTGCGTGAGCAGCTCGGGAAGGCCACCCTGCCCGTGGACCTGTGGCTGGACGCGCGGGGGCGGCTGCGCCAGGAGAGCGTCCGCCTCACCCTGCGCCCGCTGGCCCACAGGACGCCGGGCCGGGGGGACACCCCCGTGACGAGCACGACCGTGCTGCGCTTCTCGGACTTCGGGACCGACGCACGGGTCAGCGCGCCGCCCGCCCGCGACACCGCGGACGTCACCGACAGGGTGGCCAGGACCGGCGCGGCCGGCACCTGACAGGTGTGAGCCGCCCGCGCCTGGATACGCGGTGGGGACGGCATCACCGCCCGTCCGGAAGGTCAGCCCCCACATGACCAGCCCACAGGAGCCCGGCCACCACTGCGAGGTGACCCTCCGGGTCAACGGCAAACCGCACACCGTGCTCATCGACCACCGGCGCGTCCTGCTGGACGTGCTGCGTGAGGACCTGGATCTCACCGGGTCCAAGAAGGGCTGCGACCAGGGCCAGTGCGGCGCCTGCACCGTGCTGGTCGACGGGCGCCGCCTCAACAGCTGCCTGCTGCTCGCCGTCACCCTCGACGGCCGCGAGGTCACCACCGTCGAGGGCCTCGGCGGTGACGGCGAGCAGCCGCACCCGCTCCAGCGGGCCTTCCTGGACCGCGACGCCTTCCAGTGCGGGTACTGCACCCCGGGCCAGCTCTGCTCCGCCGTGGGCATGCTCGCCGAGGGCGCGGCCGGCCACCCCTCGCACGTCACCGACCCGGCGGCCCCCGCCGGGCGGCCCGTACCGCTGGACCGGTCCGAGATCCGCGAGCGGATGAGCGGCAACCTGTGCCGCTGCGGCGCCTACCCGCGCATCGTCGAGGCGATCGAGGACGTGATCGAGTGACCGGCTTCGGATACCTCAGGCCCACCGGCCTCCAGGAGGCCGTCGAGGCGTACGCCGCCCACCCCGGCGCCCGCTACCTCGCCGGCGGCACCAACCTGGTCGACCTGCTGAAACTCGGCGTCGAGCGGCCCGCCCTCCTCATCGACATCGGCCGGCTGCCGCTGGACACCGTCGAGGAGCTGCCCGACGGCTCCCTGCGCGTCGGCGCCACCGTCCGCAACAGCGACCTGGCCGCCGACCCGCGCGTCCGCGGCCGCTACCCGGCCCTGTCCCAGGCCCTGCTGGCGGGCGCCTCCGCACAGCTGCGCAACGCCGCCACCACCGGCGGCAACCTGCTCCAGCGCACCCGCTGCCCCTACTTCCAGGACCTGGACAAGCCCTGCAACAAACGCGAGCCGGGCAGCGGCTGCGGCGCCCGGGACGGCGTCCACCGCGACCACGCCGTCCTCGGCCACTCCGAGCACTGCATCGCCACCCACCCCTCCGACATGGCCGTCGCCCTGGCCGCGCTGGACGCCCAGGTCGAGCTGTACGGCACCGAAGGCACCCGGCGCCTCGCCGTGGCCGACCTGTACCGGCTGCCCGGCGAGCACCCCGAACGGGACACCTGGATCCGCCCCGGCGAACTGATCACCGGGGTGGTCCTGCCGGCCGCCACGGCCGGGGTCCCCTCCGCCTACCGCAAGGCCCGCGACCGGGCGTCGTACGCCTTCGCCCTCGCCTCCGTGGCCGTCGTCCTGAAGGTCGTGGACGGGGTCGTCGACCAGGCCGGCGTCGCCTTCGGCGGACTCGCCCACCGGCCCTGGCGGGCCCGGCACACCGAGCTGGCCCTGCTGGGCGCCCCCGCCACCCCGGCCGCCTTCGAAGGGGCCGTGGCACTCGAACTCGCGCACGCCGAGCCGCTGCGGGACAACGCCTACAAGGTGCCCCTCGCCCGCAACCTGGCCCTCGACGTCCTGCACCGTCTCGCCCCGGCACCCGCAACGGCCTGAGCCGCCACAGGAGGAACCATGACCGGCAGCGCCCTGGGCGCCCCCGCCGAGCGCCGGGAAGGACGCCAGAAGGTCACCGGCACCGCCCGCTACGCCGCCGAGTACGCCGTGCCCGGCCGCGCCCACGCCTGGCCCGTCCCGGCCGCGGTCGCCCGCGGCCGGGTCACCGCCGTCGACACCTCGGCCGCCCTCGCCCTGCCGGGCGTCCTCGCCGTCCTCACCCCCGGCGACGCCCCGCGCCTCGCCGAACCCGAGGACGCCACACTCGCCGTACTCCAGGACACCGCCGTACCGCACCGCGGCTGGTGCGTGGCCCTGGTCGTCGCCGAGACCCTGGAGACGGCCCGAGCCGCCGCCCGCGCGGTCCGGGTCAGCTACGACACCCGGCCCCACGACGTGGACCTGAACGAGGGCCACCGGGACGCCTACGCCCCGGAGGAAGCCGGGGGCCGGCCGGGCACCCTGGAGCACGGCGACCCGGAGGCGGCCTTCGCCGCTGCCGCCGTGCGCGTCGACGTCACCTACCGGGTGCCGCCGCTGCACAACCACCCCATGGAGCCGCACACCAGCACCGCCCACTGGGACGGCGACCGGCTCACCGTGTACACCTCCAGCCAGGGCGGTACGGTCGTCCGGTCCGTGCTCGCCCAGCTGTTCGAGCTGCCCGAGGAGCGGATCACCGTCGTCGCCGAGCACGTCGGCGGCGGCTTCGGCGCCAAGGGCACCCCGCGCCCGGACGTCGTCCTCGCCGCGATGGCCGCCCGGCACACCGGCCGGCCCGTCACCCTGGCCTGCCACCGCCGCCACCTGCCCACCACCACCGGCCACCGCGCCCCCACCCGGCAGCGGATCCGGCTCGGAACGGACGCGGACGGCCACCTCACCGCCCTGCTGCACGAGGTGACCACCTACACCTCGCGGGTGAAGGAGTTCGTGGAGTACGCCGCGCTGGTCTCCCGCACCATGTACGCCACCCCCGCCCTGCGCAGCACCCACCGCGTCGTCCCCCTGGACGTGCCCACCCCCTCCTGGATGCGGGCGCCCGGCGAGGCCCCCGGCATGTACGCCCTGGAATCCGCCGTGGACGAACTCGCCGACGCGCTCGGCGTGGACCCGGTGGAGCTGCGCGTCCGCAACGAACCCGACCGCGAACCCGGCAGCGGCCGGCCGTTCAGCAGCCGCGGCCTCGTGCGGTGCCTGCGCGAGGGCGCCCGCCGCTTCGGCTGGGCCGGCCGCGACCCGCGCCCCGGCGTCCGCCGCGAGGGCCCCCTGCTCCTGGGCACCGGCGTGGCCGCCGCCACCTACCCCGTGATGGCGTCCCCGTCCTCGGCCAGTGCCCAGGCCCTGCCCGACGGCACGTTCACCGTCCGGGTCAACGCGGCCGACATCGGTACCGGAGCCCGTACCGTCCTGGCCCAGATCGCCGCCGACGCCCTCGGCGTCCCCCTGGACCGGGTCCGCTGCGAGGTCGGCCACAGCGACCTGCCGCCGGCCCCGCTGGCCGGCGGCTCCTCCGGCACCGCCTCCTGGGGCTGGGCCGTGCACGAGGCGTGCACCCGGCTCGCCGCGCATCCCGGCCCGCTGCCCCCCGACGGCCTGACCGTCCGCGCCGACACCACCGGCCGCGCAGACGCCGACAGCCCCTACGCGCGGCACGCGTTCGGCGCCCACTTCGCCGAGGTCGCCGTCGACACCGTCACCGGTGAGGTCCGGGTGCGCCGCATGCTGGGCGTCTTCGCCGCCGGCCGCATCCTCAACGCCCGCACCGCACGCTCCCAGTTCACCGGCGGCATGGTCATGGGCCTCGGCATGGCGCTCACCGAGGGCAGCACCCTGGACCCCGCGTTCGGTGACTTCCCCGAGACCGACCTCGCCTCCTACCACGTCCCCGCCCACGCCGACGTCCCCGCCATCGAGGCCGACTGGATCGACGAGGACGATCCCCACCTCAACCCGATGGGCAGCAAGGGCATCGGCGAGATCGGCATCGTCGGCACCGCCGCCGCCCTCGGCAACGCCGTCCACCACGCCACCGGCATCCGCTTCCGCGAACTCCCCCTCACCCCCGACCGCATCCTCACCGGCCTGCTGTCCGAGGGCTGACCCCGCCCGGGCCGGCCGGGTCCGTCAGTCCCCGGCGACCGGGTAGCGGTGCACCGGCGGCAGGCCCGGCAGGAGACCCGGCCACACGGTGTCCAGGACGTGGGCGCTCGGTGTGAACAGCGGTGCGGACAGGGCAGGCAGGTCGGCGACCTCGTGCCACTCCCAGCGGTGGATCAGATGCGGCTCGGTGACGACCGGTGCACCGGTGAACGCGGTGACCTGGACGGCGGCCGTCAGCCGGGGTATGCCGTCGACGGAGTCCAGCAGCACCGCACGCACCCGGACGCCGGCCGGGTCGGCCCGCAGCGACGTCTCCTCCGCCAGCTCCCGCACCCCGGCGGTGGCGAAGTCCTCACCCGGGTCGTTCTTGCCGCCGGGCAGCTCCCAGACGCCCCGCACCGACCAGCCCAGCAGCACCCGCCCCACCGGATCGGTGACCACGACACCGGCACCGGTCAGCGCGTGCGGGACGGGGCGTCCCTTGGCGGCGCACACGAGCGGGCCGGGGGAGGGGCCGCGCAGCACGAGCAGGGCCAGGCCGTCGGCGTCGTACCGCCCGGCCGACTCCCAGCCCGCGCACAGCAGTCCGATCTCCTCCTCGTCCAGGGCGACGGGCCGCTTGTCCTCCGGTACGGCGTCCGCGACCGAGGTGATCACGCACAGCGCGCCGCCGGGACGCAGCCGCTCCCGCAGCCGGTTCAGCACCCGGGTACGGTCGCGCACGAACGCCCAGGCGAGCCGGACGGTGATCAAGTCGTAGGCCGCGTGCGGTAGTTGTCCCAGGTCGTCGCGTTCGACGTCCAGTCGCAGGTACGCCACCTCCGGGCCGTCCGCGCGTCCGGCCTCGGCGAGCGCGGCGGCCGACAGGTCGATGGCGTCCACCCGGTACCCCGACCCGGCCAGATGGCGGGCGAGTTCGCCGAGTCCGCAGCCCACGTCCAGGGCGAGCCCGCCGGCGGGGGCCGGGACGTGTGCGGCGAGCAGCCGCCGTTCGGCCTCGCCCAGCGACCGGAACCGGCCGCCCCTCGCGTAGTGGGCGTCCCACTCCTCGGGTGTCAGGTGTGCCACCGGGTCTCCTCCGTGCGTGCCGGTCCGTTCCGCCGCCAAGGCAATCATGGCCGGGTGAGGGACCGGCCACACCCGCCGACCCGGCCACGGCACCGGCCCGGGGCACACCGCCGACCCGGCCACACCCGCCGACCGGGGCCACACCGCCGGCCCGGGCATCCCGTCGGCGCACCGCCGATCCGCGCGCACCGCCGTACGCGATCTCGACGCGGGAGCCCGACGGGGCCACCATTCCCTGGGAGGAGCGGTCGAGGGCGACAGGAGCTGCCGGAACATGCACGTGAGCGACGTACCCCTGCGCGTCCTGGCGGTGGACGACGAGCGCCCCGCGCTAGGGGAACTGCTGTACCTGCTCGGGAAGGACCCGAGGGTCGGCACGGTCGTGCCTGCGTCCGCGGCCACCGAGGCGCTGCGCCGGCTCGGCCGGGCCATGGAGGAGGGGCCGGACGGCGCGGACGCCTTCGACGTCGTGTTCCTCGACGTCAGCATGCCGGGCCTCAACGGCCTCGAACTGGCCCGGCTGCTCGGCGGGTTCGCCACCCCACCGTTGATCGTCTTCGTCACCGCCCACGAGGACTTCGCGGTCCGTGCCTTCGACCTCAAGGCCGTCGACTACCTGCTCAAGCCGCTGCGCAAAGAGCGCTTCGCCGAGGCCGTGCGCCGGGTCGCCGATCTCGTCCGGGCCGGCCAGGGGCCCCGGCCCGCCGCCCTCCCGCCGCCCGCGCCCGCTCCGGGTGACCAGATCCCGGTGGAGCTGGGCGGGGTGACCCGCTTCGTGCCCGTCGCCGACATCACCTATGCCGAGGCGCACGGCGACTACGCCCGGCTGCACACCCGCGGCGGCAGCCACCTGGTGCGGACACCGCTGTCGACGCTGGAGGAACAGTGGCGCGCACGCGGCTTCGTGCGGATCCACCGCAGCCGGCTCGTCGCCCTCGGCCGGATCGAGGAACTCCGGCTGGACGGCGGCAACCTGAGCGTCCGGATCGGCGACCGGATCCTCGCGGTGAGCCGCCGCAACGCCCGCGAACTCCGCGACCTGCTGGCCATCCGCGCGACGGCCCGCCCCCGCTGAACCGGCGGTGCGACGGCGGCCCGGGTGCCGCGCACGGGCGCGGCCCCCGCGTGCCGGGCCGTGCGGAATCCGGTCCGCCGGGTGTCTCGGCGGTGGCGCTCTGCGTACACTCGCCGCACACAAGGTGATCACCGTGGCGTCGGGGAGTGCGTGATGGGTACGGAATCCGTCCCTCGCAGAGAGGTGGTCACCGGACGGCCGCACACGCCCGGCGGCGGCCGGGCCCTGCCGCCCCCGGTCCCCGCGCCCACTCCCGCCCCCGCCCACCCGGACGGCGACACCGCCGTCCGCGCTCTGATGCGCCGTCAGCTGCGGGCCGCCCTCACCGCGACGGCCCTGCTCGCGGTCCCGCTCGGTCTGCTCCCCGTCCTCCTGCGGGCCCTGCCGCTGGCCGGCACCGGAGCCCGCGTCCCGCCGGCCCTCTGGCTCCTGCTGGGCGTGGCGCCGTATCCGGCGCTGCTGGGCATCGGCGCCTGGTACGTCCGCCGGGCCGAGCGCAACGAGACCGGCACGCCCGCCCCCGCGGAGCGCCCCTGACCATGCGCCGACCACACACCGGGACCGGCCGGTGAACCGGACGTACGGCATCGCGGGCGTGACGGCCGTGGTCCTCGCCACGGTCCTCGTCGGCTCGCTGGGCCTGCGCGTCTCCCGCACCACCTCCGACTTCTACGTCGCCTCACGCACCGTGGCCCCCCGCCTCAACGCCTGCGCGGTCAGCGGCGAGTACCTCTCCGCCGCCTCCTTCCTCGGCGTCGCCGGGCTCGTCCTCGCCCAGGGCGTCGACATGCTGTGGTTCCCCATCGGCTACACCGCCGGGTTCCTGGTGCTGCTGGCCTTCGTCGCCGCCCCGCTGCGCCGCTCCGGCGCCTACACCCTGCCGGACTTCGCCGAGGCCCGGCTGGAGTCCCGGGCGGTCCGCCGGGTCGCGGGCGGCCTGGTCGTCGGCATCGGCTGGCTGTATCTGCTGCCCCAGCTGCGTGGGGCCGGGCTGACCCTGCGGCTGCTCACGGGCGTGCCCGGCTGGTTCGGCGGGCTGATCGTCGCGGCCGTGGTGACCGTGGCCGTGGCCGCCGGCGGGATGCGCAGCATCACCTTCGTCCAGGCCTTCCAGTACTGGCTGAAACTCACCGCCCTGCTGGTGCCCGTGGCCTTCCTGCTGCTCGCCTGGCGCGCCGACCACGCCCCGGCTCCGTCCTGGGACGACCGGCCCGTCTTCCACCGCTCGACCGAGGTGCGCCCGGACCGGCCGGTCACCCTCACCGTCCGCGCACCGGTCCGTGTGACCGTCTCCGGTCCCGTCGACGGCCGTACCCTGCACGGTACTCCGCTCACCCTGACCGAGGGGCGGCACCGGATCGGCGCGGACACCACCCTGCGCTTCCCGGCCGGCGCCCGCGTCCCGCTGCCGGCCGGCACGTCCGGCCGTACCGCCCCGTCCAGTTGGGCGAGACCGCTCTCCGCGGACCGCGAACAGCACAGCCTGTACGCCACCTACGGGCTGATTCTGGCCACCTTCCTCGGCACGATGGGCCTGCCGCACGTCGTCGTCCGCTTCTACACCAACCCCGACGGACGCGCCGCCCGCCGCACCACCGTGATCGTGCTCGGCCTGCTCGGCGCCTTCTACCTGCTGGTACCCCTGTACGGCATGCTGGGCCGGCTGTACGCGCCCGACCTGCTGCTCACGGGCGACACCGACGCCGCGGTCCTCGTGCTGCCGCAGCGGCTGATCGGCGGCGTCACCGGTGATCTGCTCGGCGCTCTCGTCGCCGGGGGCGCCTGCGCGGCGTTCCTGTCCACCGCCTCCGGGCTCACCCTGTCCGTGGCCGGCGTGCTCGCCCAGGACGTGCTGCCCACCCTGGGGGTACGCCACTTCAGGTTCGCCGCGCTGCCCGCGATCGCGGTGCCCACCGCGGCGGGTGCCGTGGTCAGCGACCTGCCGGTGGCCGACGCGGTCGGGCTCGCCTTCGCCGTGTCCGCCTCCTCGTTCTGCCCACTGCTCGTGCTCGGCATCTGGTGGCGCGGCCTGACCCCGCCGGGCGCGATCGCCGGGCTCCTGCTCGGCGGCGGCTCGGCGCTCACCGCGGTCACGGTGACCATCGCGGGCGGCGCCCGGTCGGGCTGGCTGCACACCCTGCTGGCCTGGCCCGCGGTGTGGTCCGTGCCGGTGGGGTTCGCGGCCATGGTGCTGACGTCCCTGGCCACCCGCGACCGGGTGCCACCCGGCACGACCGCCACGATGGCCCGCCTCCACCTGCCCGAACCCGCCCCCACCCACCCCTGACCGCCCTGCCACCCACCCCCGGCCTTGATCGCCCTGCCCGAACCGGCCCCGCCCACTCCTGATCACTCCGGCCTCCACCCGCCCCCCAGCCTTGATCGCTCCCCCCGGCCGCCCCGCCCACGTCCGTCCGCCACGACCAGCCTCTTGCCACCCCCGGACCCCGACGCCCCCGGCCCCACCCCGATCACCCCACCGCTACTGCCACCCCTGCCCCCACCGCCACCGCCACCCACACCGCCACCGCCACCGAGGAGTCCCGTGTCCGTCCGTCCGCCGGATCACCTCCGGCCGCACCGCTCATGACCGTGCTCGTCACCACGGCCCTCGTGCTGGCCGGGCTCGCGCTGTTCGTGCTGGGGGCCGCCCTGGGGCACGGCGCGGCGCGCCGGCAGCTGGAGCACGCGGCCGGCACCGACGGGACGCGCGCCCTCGCGCACGCCCTGCACTCGGCCGCGCTCGCCGCGGCACCGCTGCGCGCCGGGCTGACCCCGGACACGGCCCGCAGGACGGCCCGCCGGCTGCGCCCCCTGCTCGGCGCCCCGGCCCTCGCCCTCGCCGACGACACCCGGATCCTCGTCTGGGACGGCGCCGCCGAGCACCACCGCGACCAGCTCGCGGCCCAGCCGGCCCCCGCCCCGCGCCCGCGTACCTTCGCGCTGTCCTGCGCCGACGAGGGCTGCCCGGTGCGCTGGGCCGTCCTGGTGCCGCTGAGCGCCGGCGGGGTGACCACCGGCACGCTCGCCGTGTTCGCGGAAGCGGAGTCCGCCACACTGGTCAGGGCCGCGGAGGAGGCGGCCCGCCGGCTCTCGGTGGACCTCGACCTGGCCGGCCTCGACCGGGCCCGCTCCAGCGCGCACGAGGCCGAGGTGCGGGCGCTGCGCGCACAGATCTCCCCGCACTTCGTATACAACTCCCTCGCGAGCATCGCCTCCTTCGTCCGCACCGACCCCGACCGCGCCCGCGAACTGCTCCAGGAGTTCGCCGAGTTCACCCGCTACTCGTTCCGCCGCGACGGTGACTTCACCACGCTCGCCGAGGAACTGCGCTCCATCGAGCAGTACTTGGAGCTGGCCCGTGCCCGGTTCGGCCACCGTCTCCAGGTCACCCTGCGCATCGCCCCCGAGGTGCTGCCCGTGACGCTCCCGTTCCTGTGTCTGCAACCCCTGGTCGAGAACGCCCTCAAACACGGCCTGGAGGACTCCGTGGAGCGCAGCAGGGTGACGATCACCGCCGAGGACGAGGGCACCGAGGCCCGGGTCGTCATCGAGGACAACGGCGTCGGCATGGAACCGGAGCGGCTGCGCGGGATCCTGCGCGGCACGGCCGGGGCGTCCACCGGGATCGGCCTGAGCAACGTGGACCGCAGACTGCGCCAGGTGTACGGCGACGACCACGGCCTCGTCATCGAGACGGGCGTGGGAGCCGGTACGAAGATCACGGTCCGCGTGCCGAAGTTCCGGCCGGGCGTCCAGGCACCCCCGTCCTGACGCCGCCGTCCGGCCATCATGGCCGAACCCCGACGGTTGCGCCACCGGATCAACAGCCCCTCATCTCCGTGGCATTGGTCACGTTCACACGGGCGCCGATCGGGGCAGGGCTTCCCTCCGGGGACGCGGGGCGGCGAGCCGTCTTGCGACGGGGACGGGGGTGGGACTTGTGTGGGGGAATGGTGAACGGTGGCCGTGATCACGCGTGCGCCCGGCCGGTCGTCGGCAAGCGTTAACGGCAGCGTCACGGCGATTCGTGGTGCTTCACCGCATGAATACGTATGGTTGTGCGAAGGGATCCATGAGCGGATGGCGGGGGCGTTATTCCTCGCCGGTCATGTGAGGTTCGTGCGCGACCGCGGTTCACCTTGCGTGTAGCAACACGGACAACCGGCGCACAGGCCAGGGGGGTTACTTGATGTTCTTCATCAAACCGGGCCGTGCCATGCAGCAGCCGCTCCGGCAGGGCGGAGTGCGCGGGCCGTTCGTTCGCGCAGCACGGCGGACGGGGCGCTGAGGCGCTCCGGTCGAGTCGGAGAAGGGCGGACCGCACGGGTCGTCCCGTGCGGGCCGTCGGCGGACAAAGCAGCTGTGAGGTGCGGAATCGTGCTGGACGGCGGACGCGAGCAGACGCAGGACACCTTGCGGTTCTTCCGGGCGGGTCCCCGGAGAGCCACGGCGGGGGACAGGGCACCACCTCCGAGCGGCCCCGAAGAAGCGGCCAACGGGTCAGAGCGACACCCCCACGAGATCAGAACGCCACCCGATCACGAGTCAGAGGTTTGTAGTGCCCCCGCGATATTCAGTCATCTCCGAACAAATTCTTCTGGAATCATCTTCCGAACCGGGCCGCTCTATCGCACAATCCGCGCTGCTCTGGCTCGACGGACGGCTTGGCAAAAGCATGGAGTTAGCGGCCGCGGCGTCGCAACCGGTCCCGGGGGAACGGACCGGTCGCGTCAGCTCGCTCGAGGCCCGCATCTGGTACGCGACGCTGCTGACCCGCGTCCGCGGCCTGCGGCCGGCCGGCCGTCTCATCGCCGGCGCAGCGTCCGCTCCCCACGCGTCGCTCCGCCCGGAGGTGCAGGCGGCGCTGCACCTGTGCCAGGCGGAGATCCACCTCGCCGCGGGGAGACCCGTCGAGGCGGCGGCGGCTGCCCAGGCGGGGCTCCGGCTGGCCGGCCAGGCCGGGAGCCGTGGTCTGCCGCCGCGGGGGCACGTGGTCATGGCCGTGTGCTCGGTGCGCTCCCTGGACCTGACGACGGGCCTGCTGTACGCCAACTACCTGCGGGACGCCGGACTGCTCGGGCAGGAGAACCTCATGCCGGGCCAGTGCGTGTGGGCCGCCGCCCAGGCGCTGGAGGCCCGCAACGGCCTGGAGAGCGTGGCCCATCTGCTGAAGGGCATCGCCCACGACGACGTGCTCACCGGCGACCTGCTGGTGTCCCAGCCGGCGGCGGCCTCCTGGCTGGTGCGGGCCGGGCAGCGCCTCGGCGACGACGGCCTCGCCGAGGGGACCGTCCGCCGCATGAGCGCCCTCGCCCTCGTCAACCGGAGCTTCCGCAGCGTGCAGGCGGCGGCCGAGCACGCCTCCGCGCTCTACGAGCGGGACGCGGACGCGCTGGAGGCGGCCGCGGAACGGCACCTGGACCTGTGGGCCCGGGCGTCCGCGCTGGAGGACGCGAGCCGCCTACGCTCCGCGCGCGTCTCGGAGCGCGACCGGGCGGTCGACCTGCTCCGGCGCGCGGCCGACGCCTACCTGCGGGCCGGCGCGTCCCGCGACCTGTCCCGGGTGCAGAGCCGGATCCGGGAGCTCGACGGCCAGTGCGGCCGGCCGGCCCGCAGCCGGACCCGGGTCAGCCGGCTCACGGACACCGAGTTCGCGGTGGCAGAACTGGTCAGCCAGGGCCTGACCAACGGGCGGGTCGGCAGCCAGCTGTACATCTCGCCCCACACGGTGGCGTTCCATCTGAAGAAGATCTTCCGCAAGCTCGACGTGACCTCCCGCGTCGAACTGGCCCGCTCCTGGAACCGGATCCTGGTCGAGGAACGCCCCGACTCCCCGCGGGAGTCCGAGCCCGGGTTCAAGATCCGGCCGCCCATGGCCCGGCAGGCCGGGTAGCCACCCGCCGGTGCGGGGTCGTCGTCGCAGGTGGCAGCCCCGCGCCGGCACCACCGACCCCGCCCTACCAACCTGGGGGATGCCGCCGCGGCGGTGTCTGCCCGTAGCCTCCCGTCGAGACAAGCACCGCTCCTCACCGTGGTGTGCCGTCCGTCGGCGAGTGCCGGCCGGAAGGGACCGGGCGGGTTGCCGGAACAGCCGTACAAGTGGCCAGGAGACATGTCATGACCCATCTTCTGCACATCGACGCGAGCATCCGCTCCGGCGAGTCCGTGACGCGGCAGCTCACCGCCGAGTTCGCCACCCAGTGGCGGCAGAACCACCCCGACGCCGGCTACACCTACCGCGACCTCGGTGCCGAGCCGGTCCCGCACATCACGCACGAGGTGCGGGAGTGGCTCTTCGACCCGTCCGGCGACCTGCACGGCGTCAGCCCCGAGGAGCAGGCGCTCACCGAGGCGCTCGTCTCCGAGGTCCGCGAGGCGACCACGATCGTGCTCGGCATCCCGATGTACAACTACACGATCCCGTCGTCGGTCAAGGCCTGGATCGACCGGCTGGTCAGCCCGGCCCACATGATCCTCCCGGGTGCCGAGTCCGGCGCGCTGAGCGGCAAGAACGTCATCGCCGTCACCGCGCGCGGCGGCTCCTACGCCCCCGGCACCCCGCGCGAGGGCTGGGACTACCAGGAGCCGTACCTGCGGGCCGTGCTCAGCGCCATCGGCCTCGCCGACCACCTGAAGTTCGTGCACGCCGAACTCACCTTCGCGGCGATCGTGCCCGCCATGGCGCAGCTGAAGCCGCTGGGCGAGAAGTCCCTGGCGGACGCCCGCGACACCTTGCGCAAGCTGGCCCTCTGACCTTCGGCACCACCGTTCTCGCGGGCGGGCGCACCCGTGGGGGGCGCGGTTCTCCGCGGCCAGGTACGTTCGCACACACTGTGGGGAAGGTGCTTCATGAGCGAGATGCTCTCCTACGAAGAAGTCTGGTCACGCACCCATCACTTCGACCCGCCCGCGATCTTCGACGCGCTCCGGGAGGAACGTCCGCTCGCGCGGATGGCCTACCCCGACGGTCACATCGGCTGGATCGCCACCAGCCACCGGCTCGTCCGTGAGGTCCTCAGCGACCCCCGCTTCAGCCACAGCCTGGAGATCGGCCACTTCCCGGTCACCAAGTACGGTGCTCCCGTACCGCAGTTCCCGGCGCTGCCCGGCATGTTCATCCACATGGACCCGCCGGACCACACCCGTTTCCGCCGCATGCTGGCGCGGGAGTTCACCGTCCGGAGCATCGCCGAACTCGCCCCCCGCGTCGAGACGGTGGCCGCCGAGCAGATCGAGGCGGTGCGCGAGCACGGCGCCCCCGCCGACCTGCTCGCGACCTTCGCCAAGCCGTTCGTCCTGCGGGTCCTGTCCGAGCTGGTCGGCCTGCCGTACGAGGAGCGGGAACGGTACCAGGACGTGCCCGCCCTCACCCACGACCCGGACGCTGACGCGGAGGAGGCGATGGCCGCCTACGGGCAGGTCGGCGCGCTCATCGGGGAGACCATCGAGCGCAAGCGCAAGGAACCCGGCGACGACATCATCAGCCGCCTCCTGGCCGCCGGTGAGCTGTCCGACGAGGAACTGGGCAACATGGTGGCCCTGTTGCTGTTCGCGGGCTACGAGACGACGGAGAGCGCTCTCAGTGTCGGTGTGCTGGCGCTGTTGCACCACCCCGGGCAACTCGCCGCCCTGCGCGCCGACCTGACCCGGGTCGACGCGGCGGTGGAGGAGATCCTGCGCTATGTGACCGTCAACCAGTACGAGATCTTCCGCACCGCGCTGGAGGACGTCGAGCTGGACGGCCGGACCGTGAAGAAGGGGGAGACCGTCACGGTGTCCCTGCCGGCCGCCAACCGTGACCCGGCGAAGTACGGCTGCCCCGCGCAGCTCGACCTCGACCGCGACACCGCCGGACATCTGGCGTTCGGCCACGGCATCCACCAGTGCGTCGGCCAGAACCTGGCCCGCCTCGAACTGCGCACCGGCCTGCGCGTGCTGCTGGAGGCCTTCCCGGACCTGCGGGCGGCCACGCCGGCCGAGGAGATCCCGCTGAGCCTGCGCGGATCCGTCTTCGGGCTGAAGAGCCTGCCCGTCACCTGGTAGCACCCCGCACCTCTCGGTCACACCACCCCTCCGACCACCTCCGGCGGCGTGGCGGCGTCCCGCGCAATGTCGCGCGGGGGCGGCCGCCCCCGCTCTTCCGGGCGCCTGACCGCCGCGCGTACCAGCGCGGCACGGGGATGTTCCGCTCCCGTCGCTCAGGACGCAGGCCGGCTGTCCGATGCCGCACAGCCGTCTCGGCCGTGTCCGGCAACCGCTCCCGACCTGCTGCCCCCGGTACCCGCTGCCGCCCTGTGGAAGGAGTCCGAGGCGTGCGTCCCGACCTGGTCACACCGCTTGCGGTCACGCTCCGACAGCACGCTTCCCGCACCCCCGAGAAGGCCGCCTTCGCGGACGACCGGCGCTCCGTCACCTACGGCGAGCTGGAGGCGCGTACCCGGCGGCTCGCCGGACATCTCGTCCGCCTCGGTCTGCGGCGCGGCGACCGGGTGGCGCTGTGCCTCGGCAACTCCGTCGCCATGGTGGAGGGTTACCTCGCGGTCGTGCGCGCCGGCGGCGTCGGCGTCCCCGTGAACCCGCGGTCCGCGCCCGCCGAGCTGGAGTACCTTCTCGCCGACAGCGGCGCGGTGTTCGCCCTCGCCGGGGCAGGCAGTGCAGTGACGTTTCTCCAGGTGGTGGCGTCCACCGCCCCCCGTACGACGGTCCTGGTGGCCGGCACCACGTCCGTACCGGCCGGCACCCACGCCTACGACGAGCTGGCGGTCACCGACCCGGGCACGCCCGCTCCCGACGACCTCGGCCTGGACGAAGTGGCCTGGATGTTCTACACGTCCGGCACCACCGGGCGCCCCAAGGGCGTGCTGTCCACCCAGCGCAACTGCCTGTGGTCCGTCGCCGTCAGCTACGTCCCCCTCCCGGGCCTCACGCCGGACGACCGGGTGCTCTGGCCGCTGCCGCTGTTCCACAGCCTCTCCCACATCGCGTGCGTGCTGTCCGTGACCGCCGTCGGCGCCACCGCCCGCATCACGGACGGCGGTTCCGCCGACGACGTACTGGATCTGCTCCGCGAGGAGAAGGCCACCTTCCTCGCCGGCGTCCCCACCACCTACCACCACCTCGTCGCCACCGCCCGGCGCACCGGCCTGTCCCTGCCCGACCTGCGCATCGGCCTCGTCGGCGGCGCCGTCACCGGCTCCGAGCTGCGCCGCTCCTTCGAGGAGACCTTCGGCGTCCCGCTGGTCGACGCCTACGGCAGCACCGAGACCTGCGGCGCGATCACCATGAACCCGCCGGACGGCGCCCGCGTGGAAGGCTCCTGCGGGCTGCCGGTCCCGGGCGTCGACGTCCGCGTGGTCGACCCCGGTACGGGACAGGACGTGCCCGCCGGGCAGGAGGGCGAGGTCTGGGTCAGCGGCCCCAACGTCATGGTGGGCTACCACAACAGCCCCGAGGCGACCCGCGCCGCCCTGCGCGACGGCTGGTTCCGCACCGGCGACCTGGCCCGCCGCGACGCGGCCGGCTACGTCACCGTCTGCGGCCGGCTCAAGGACCTGATCATCCGCGGCGGCGAGAACATCCACCCCGACGAGGTCGAGGCGGTCCTGCGCGGTGCCCCCGGGGTCGCCGACGCCGGAGTCGCCGGCGCCGCCCACGACACCCTGGGCGAGGTCCCCGTCGCCTGGGTGGTCCCCGGCCCGGCCGGCCTGGACACGGCCGCCGTCCTCGAACACTGCCGCGCCCGGCTCTCCGCCTACAAGATCCCCGAACGGATCCACGAGACCACCGTCATCCCGCGCACCGCCTCCGGGAAGATCGTCCGCCGGCTGCTCGCCGCACAGCCGTACTGGCCGCGGCACACCGCCGACGGCCACCACGACGCCCTGGTCACCTCCGCCTGGATCCCCGCACCCACCGGACCCGCCGCCGCCCGCCCGGCCGCGTGCGCCCTGGTGGGCGAGGACACCGGCGGACTCGCCGCCGCCCTGCGCACGGCCGGCGTCCGCACCGGCCGCCACCCCGACCTGGCGTCCGCGGCCCGGAGCGACGCGCCCCTGACCGTCCTCCTGCCGCCCGCCCCCACCGCCGACCCCGCCACCCCGGCCCGCGTCCTCACCGAACACGTCACCAGAGGCGCCGCCCCCGCACCGCTCGTCGTCCTCACCCGCGGAGCCACACCCGTGGGCGACACCGCGCCCGACCCGGCGGGCGCCGCCCTGTGGGCCGCCGTACGGTCCCTCCAGGCGGACGGACACACGCAGGTGACCGTCATCGACCTCGACACCGACGGCCCGGACGCGGACACGCTGCTCACCGCCCTCGCCACGGACGAACCGCAGGTGGCCGTCCGCGAAGGCCGGCTGCTGCTGCCCCGGCTGCTGCGCGCCCCCCTGGACGACCGGCCACGGCCCGCCCCGGCGCTCACCGGCCCCGGCACCGTCGTCGTCACCGGCACCGACACCCCCCTCGGCGCCGCGCTCGCCCACCACCTCGCCGACGTCCACCGGGCCGCCCACCTGCTGCTCGTCCACGCACCCGGCACCACCGACGGCACCGACCCGGACGCCTGGCCCCCCGGCACCCACACCACCAGCGTCACCGCCGACGGCCCCGGCCCGCACCACGCCCTGGCGGACATCCGGCACCCGGTGACCGCCGTGGTGCACACCACCGGCGATCCCGGCCTGGGCCGCGCCCTCGATGAACTCGCCGACGACGGAACCGAGTTCGTCACCGTCACCGACGGCTCAGCCACCCTGGGCGCGCCCGGCGACCCGGACCGGGCCGTCCGCGACGCCCGCACCGAGGCGGTCACACACGCCCGCCGGGCCAGGGGCGCCACCGCCTCCACCCTGGCCTGGACCGGCCCCCGGGACACCGAGGACGCACCGGAACAACTCGCCCACCTGCTGGCCGCGTTCGACGTCCTGCTGGCCGGCCGGACCCCCGCCCTCCTCGCGCCCCGGCCCACCCTGCCCGACCCGTCCCGGCCGGCACCCGCGCTGCTGCGCGCGCTGATCGAACCACCGGCCCGGCAGTCACGGCCCGACCCGGCGGTCACCGCGGCCCTGCGCACCCGCCTGGCCGGCCTGGACGAACGCGCCCAGCTGTCCCACCTCGAACAACTCGTCCGGGAACAGGCCGCCACGGTCATGAACGGACCTGACGCGGCCCCGCTCCCCGCCGGCCGCGCCTTCCGCGACCTCGGCCTGACCTCGGTGACCGTCGTCGCCCTGCGCGACCGGCTCACCGAGCACACCGGCCTACGGCTGCCCACCACCGTGACCTTCGACCACCCGACCCCGCGCGACCTGGCGGCCCACCTGCACGGCGCGGTCCTCGGCCGGGACGACACCCCGGCGCCACAGGAGCAGCCGGCCGGAGCCGCCGACCCGCAGGAGCCCATCGCCATCGTCGGCATGGCCTGCCGGCTGCCCGGCGGCATCGACAACCCCGACGAACTGTGGCAGTTGCTCGCCTCCGGCCGGGACGCCGTCTCCGGCTTCCCGACCGACCGGGGCTGGGACCTGGACCGCCTCTTCGACCAGGACCCGCAGCAGACGGGCACCTCCTACGTCGACCGGGGCGGCTTCCTGCACGAGGCGGGCCGGTTCGACGCCGGCTTCTTCGGGATCTCCCCGCGCGAGGCCCTGGCGATGGACCCGCAGCAGCGGCTCCTGCTGGAGACCTCCTGGGAGGCGCTGGAGCGGGCCGGTATCGACCCGACCTCCCTGAAGGGCACCGACGTCGGCGTGTTCGCCGGTGTGATGGGCCAGCAGTACGGCACCGGCGGCGAACTCCCCGCGGAACTCGAAGGCTTCGTGACCACCGGCACCGCGACCAGCGTGGCCTCCGGCCGGATCGCCTACGTGTTCGGCCTCGAAGGCCCCGCCGTAACCGTGGACACCGCCTGCTCCTCCTCCCTCGTCGCCCTGCACCTCGCCGCCCAGGCCCTGCGCCGCGGGGAGTGCGCCATGGCCCTGGCCGGCGGCGCCACCGTCATGGCGACCCCGGGCACCTTCGTGGAGTTCTCCCGGCAGGGCGCCCTGGCCGCCGACGGCCGCTGCAAGTCGTACGCGGAGGCCGCCGACGGCACCGGCTGGGCCGAAGGCGCCGGCGTCCTCGTCCTGGAACGCCTGTCGGAGGCCCGCCGCAACGGGCACCGGGTGCTCGCGGTCGTCCGGGGCAGCGCGGTCAACCAGGACGGCGCCTCCAACGGCCTCACCGCTCCCAGCGGACCGTCCCAGCAGCGGGTGATCCGCAAGGCACTGGCCGACGCGGGCCTGACCCCGGCCGACGTCGACGCGGTCGAGGGCCACGGCACCGGCACGACCCTCGGCGACCCGATCGAGGCACAGGCCCTGCTCGCCACCTACGGCCAGGACCGCGAACGACCCCTGTGGCTCGGCTCCCTGAAGTCCAACATCGGGCACACGCAGGCCGCCGCCGGAGTCGCCGGCGTCATCAAGATGGTCCAGGCGCTGCGCCGCGGTGTCCTCCCGGCCACGCTGCACGTCGACGCCCCCTCCTCCCAGGTCGACTGGTCGGCGGGCGCGGTCCGACTCCTCACCGAGGCCCGGGACTGGCCCGACGCCGGCCGCCCCCGCCGGGCCGGGGTGTCCTCCTTCGGCGTGAGCGGCACCAACGCGCACGTGATCCTGGAACAGGTGCCGGACGAGCCCGTCACCCCCACCGAGACGTACGACGGTGTGCTGCCCCTGGTGGTGTCGGCGGCTTCGGTGGGTGCTCTGTCGGGGCAGGCGGAGCGGCTCGGGGTGTTCGTCGGTGACTCGGATGTGTCGCTGGTGGAGGTCGCGGGTGTGCTGGCGGCCCGGCGTGCGGTGCTTTCGGAGCGGGCGGTGGTGGTTGCCGGTTCGCGTGGGGAGGCGGTGGCGGGGCTGGGTGTGCTGGCTCGGGGGGAGTCGGCTGCCGGGGTGGTGAGCGGTGGTACGGCTGTTGCTGGGCGGACGGTGCTGGTGTTCCCCGGTCAGGGTTCGCAGTGGTTGGGCATGGGGCGGGAGTTGCTGGAGTCGTCGCCGGTGTTCGCGGAGCGGGTGGGGGAGTGTGCCCGGGCTCTCGCACCGTGGGTGGACTGGGACTTGATGTCCGTGCTGCGGGGTGAGGTTGATCTGCTGGCGCGGGTGGATGTGGTGCAGCCGGCGAGTTTCGCGGTGATGGTGGGGCTGGCGGCTGTGTGGGCGTCGGTGGGGGTTGTCCCGGATGCGGTGGTGGGGCATTCGCAGGGTGAGATCGCCGCGGCTTGTGTGGCGGGTGCGTTGTCGCTGGGGGATGCGGCGCGGGTCGTGGCGGTGCGCAGTCAGGTGATCGCGGGGGAGTTGGCGGGTCGGGGTGGTATGGCCTCCGTGGCGCTGTCCGAGGCGGACGCTGTCGGCAGGATCGCTGCGTGGGAGGGCCGGGTCGAGGTCGCTGCCGTGAACGGTCCTTCGTCGGTGGTGATCGCCGGTGACGCCGAAGCCCTGGACGAGGCGTTGGCCGCGCTCGCGGCCGACGGTGTGCGGGTGCGCCGGGTGGCGGTGGATTACGCCTCGCACACCCGTCATGTCGAGGCGATCGAGGGGGCTTTGGGAAAGGCGTTCGCGGACATTCGCAGTCTCGCGCCGGTGGTGCCGTTCTTCTCCACGGTGACCGGTGGCTGGGTGCGTGAGGCGGGTGTGCTGGACGGCGGTTACTGGTATCGCAATCTGCGGGGCCAGGTCCGTTTCGGCCCGGCGATCGCCTCCCTCCTCGCCGAGGGCCACACGGTGTTCGTCGAATCCAGTGCCCATCCCGTTCTTGTGCAGCCGGTCAACGAGATCTTCGACGAGGCGCAGTGCGAGGCGGTCGTCACGGGTTCGTTGCGGCGCGAAGAGGGTGGTCTGCGGCGGCTGTTGACGTCGATGGCCGAGGTGTTCGTGCGGGGTGTGGCGGTCGACTGGACCGGTGTGCTGCCCGAGGGTGCCGGGGCCGCGGAT